>JALWTJ010000288.1 GCA_027082895.1 Hyphomicrobiales bacterium
ATTGATCCGCGCAACTGGCAGGGATGAACAATGGCATATTCGGTCGTCATCGTCGGGGCGGGCCGCATTGCCGGTGGCTATGACCGGCCGGGGGACGATCAGGTGCTTACCCATCTGCATGGTATTTCCCGGGAGCCCCGTTTTTCCTGCACGGGGCTGGTGGATTGTGATCCGGAGCGGGCAAAGGAACTGGCAGCGCGCTGGGGGGTGCCGGTTGCCTCTGATCTGGATGCGGCCCTTGAGTCGCCCGTGGACATGCTGGTGATTGCCACTCCTGACGCCACCCACGCCCATTATCTGGAAAAGGCGCTGGGGCGGGACGTTTCCCTTGTGCTGTGCGAAAAGCCGCTGACGGGGAGTTTTTCCGAAACCCGCAGCCTGGTGGAGCGTTTCGGGGCGGCGGGCAAGGCGCTGGCGGTCAATTACCAACGCCGGTTCGAGAACAGCGTGCAGGAACTCCGCGCCCGGATCCGGACTGGGACATTGGGGCGGCCTCTGGCGGGTGTTCTGTGGTATTCCAAGGGGGTGCTGCACAATGGTTCTCACGGGGTGGACCTGTTGCGCTACCTGTTCGGGGAGGTGCAGCAGGCCATGGGGCGCCGGCGGGTGGAGGATTTCGTTTCCGCGGATCCCAGTATCGGGGGAACCTTGCGTTTTGCAGATCTGGACGTGGAACTGGTGGCGGCCGATGAACGTTGCTTCTCGCTGTTTGAACTGGATCTGGTGTTTGAGAAGGGGCGTTATCGCTACACTCTGGGAGGCATGAATCTGGAACGATACGGGGTGCTGCCTGATCCGGTATTTGCGGGATATCAGGAATTGCAGGTGATCGGAACCGAACGTACCGGACTCGATCATGCCATGGCTGACGTTTATCGGGCATTTGGTGACTACCTTGACAAGGGGGGAGAGGTTCCCGGCGATGCGCGCCATGTGCTGGGCACGCAAATGGTATGTGAAGGGTTGCGGGACCAGCCGCCGGGGGAATGGTTCGTTCCGGGAAACGGAGAGCCGAAATGAGGGGGGGCGCAAGGGCGTAATGGTGCAGGAGGGCGAGCGGGCAGGCGAAGAAAAGCGCAGCGAAAAGGTCGTGGCCATGGTCATTGCCCGCATGGGGTCGACCCGGGTGCCGGGCAAGTCTTTGATCGAGCTGGAGGGGCGGCCGCTGGTTGCCCATGTGCTGGATATTGCCCGCAAGATGAAGCGGGTCGACGAGGTGGTGCTGGTCACCAGCGAACTGCCGCTTGACGACCCCCTTGCGGCACTGGGGGAGCAGGAGAATGTCCGGGTGGTGCGCGGGCATCCCGAATTCGTTCTGGACCGGATCGTTACCGCGATCGGGGAGACGGGGGCGGATGTGGTGGTCTATGTGGGGGGGGACTGCCCACTGCTGGACCCGGCAATGATCGATGGGGCGATTGATACCTTTTTCCGGCTGGGATGCGACTATCTAAACAATTATGCGCCTCCCACCTTTCCCGAGGGGCTGGATATCAACATCCTGCGTCGCGAAACGGTGATGCTGGCCCATGACAAGGCGCTGGCCCCCTCGCAGCGTATCCATGCCTTCAGCTATTTGACCCGGCATCCGGGAAGTTGCCATATCGAGAATGTCACCCATACGCCCGATCTGTCGGCCCATCACTGGTCCCTTGATTTTCCGGAGGATCTGGCGTTTCTGCGTGCGGTTTATGCCCGTCTCTACGGCAGAAGGGATCCCATCACCATTGATGATGTGCTGGAACTGATCGATTCGGATCCGGAGGTGGCGGCACTGGACAAGGCCCTGCAACGGCCCCCTGTGGGTCATGCCTTCTGGAATTCCCCGGGCATGATGCGGGACATGAACGCGGATGTGCGTGTGCTCGGTGACATGGCGCAACAGGCCCTTGAGGCAGGGAATCGGGAAAGGGCACGCTTGTGCTATCTGGAAATGGGCCTGATCATTGACGAGTTGCAACGTTTCTGTTCCGCGGGAACGCAGACGGACGGAACCGGTTGAATCCGTGGAATTGCTGGCTGGTGTCGGGCGAAGGCTGACCTGACGGGAAATGGATAGCCGGGGCCATGGGGTGCAGCGGGCAGTCTCGGGACAGGTGGGGAACAATTGGGGGAAGACAGGATGCGGATCACGGTATTTACCAGCAACCAGCCCCGCCACCTGGCGCTGGTGGAAAAGCTTCTGGAACTGAAGGCTGATCTTTTCGTGGTGCAGGAGGTCACGAGCCTTTTTCCGGGGTCGGTTGCGTCCTTTTTCAAGGCGTCGCCGGTCATGCAGGCCTATTTTGCCGAAGTGCTGGCGGCGGAACGCAAGCTGTTCGGCCCCTTGCGTTTCCTGCCCGGGGCTGCGCGATACCTGAGCGTTTATCCGGGGGATCTGAAATTTCTCTTGCCCGAGCAACTTGCAGAGGGGGCGGAGGCGGACCTGTTCATCGTGTTCGGTACCGGGTTCATTTCGGGAAAACTGTGTGATTTTCTGGTGTCGCGGCGGGCGGTGAACATTCACATGGGGTGCGCGCCCCATTACCGGGGGGCATCGTGCAACATGTGGGCGATACATGACCGGCGCCCCGATCTGGTAACGGGGACGGTGCATCTGCTCTCGGGCAAGATGGACCATGGGGACATCTTGTTTCAGGCCCTGCCGCCGGCGCGGGCGTTTGACCCGTTCGATCTTGGAATGCAGGCGGTTGATGCAACGCTTGCGGCACTGGTGCAAAAAATCAGGACGGACACTCTTTTTGCCGGTCCCGGGGTGCCACAGGAAACCCTTCCTCAGGGGCGCTATTGCCGCAATGCGGAATTTACCGACGACGTGGCCAAGGCGCTTCTTGCTGACAGGATGCGTTCGCAGGAAGTGGAGCAGAAACTGCTTGCACGGGACCTGAACAACTATATCTTGCCGGTCGTTGGCTAGGCCTACTGGAACTGGAAACTGCATATATGATCGTACTTGGCATACATATCGAAACGACGGCATCAGCTGCCCTGATGATTGATGGGGAAGTGGTGGCGTGCGCGTCCGAGGAGCGGTTCAGCCGCCTGAAGAACGATGAGCGCTACCCGCGCCGGGCCATAGATTATTGCCTGGCCGAAGCGGGTATTTCCGGGCACGATGTGGACGTGGTGGCCCTTGCCTCGGAACAGTTGCTGTTTTCCACCTGGGCAACGCGGGTTTATTCCACCTTTTCCATCGCGGACCATATCCGTGCGCAGCACGAATACTGGTATCCCATCCTTTATGAAAAGAAGACGCCCCTGTGGGTGGATGTCTTCAGGGACAAGCTGGATCTGGAACAGTTCCCGGGCAGTTTCGCGGACATCATAAAGCTGGAAAAATCCTATTATGGGGAGGAGGTCTGGCCAGCGTTGCGGGCAGACCTGCACAAGGGCATCTGCGCCCATCTGGGGATCAGTGAGGATCGTATCCGGCATGTGGAGCATCACAGTGCCCATGCGGCCTATGCCTACTGGTCCAGCCCGTTTCGTGACGAACCGGTTCTGGTTCTGACAACGGACGCGTGGGGGGACGGGCTGAGTGCCACCATCAACGTGGCGGAGAAAAACCGGATCCGGCGCATCAAGTCCATTCCGGCCAATGATTTTCGGCTGGCGCGGCTTTATCGCTATATTACTCTGTTGCTGGGCATGAAGCCCAACGAGCATGAATTCAAGGTGATGGGGCTTGCGCCTTACGCGCGTGAGCCGATGATCAAGGGGCCCTACAAGGTATTTTCCGATACGATGCAGGTCACGGGAACGGATTTCACATGGAAGGAAAATCCGCCGGACATGTATTTCTACTTCAAGGACAAGCTTGAAGGTTTCCGTTTTGACGGCATCGCGGGGGCGTTGCAGCGCTACACGGAGGATATTCTGAGCGCCTGGGTGAAAAATGCCATTTCGCACACCGGCCTGTCCCGGCTGGTCACGTCGGGAGGCATTTCCATGAATATCAAGGCCAACCAGATCATCGGTGAACTGGACGAGGTCACGGACCTTTTCGTCGGGGGCAGCGGGTCGGACGAGTCCCTTGCCCTTGGCAGTTGCTTTCATGTGATGGCGGAACATTTTCATGAAACGGGGCGTTCGACTTCCGGCTGGGCGCCGTTGCGGCTGACCCTGGGGCCCAGCTTTTCGCCCGCGCAGGTGCGCGCATGGGTGGAGGAAAACTGCCTTCAGGAGCGGTATGTGGTGGAGATCGGGGTCAGCCCGGACCGGGTGGCCGAGGCTCTTGAGCAGGGCAACGTGATCGGGCGCATGGCCGGGCGCATGGAGTTTGGCGCCCGTGCGTTGGGAAATCGTTCGATCATTGCTGATCCGCGCAGTCGGGAAGTGGTGGACAAGGTCAACCGGCAGATCAAGTCACGGGATTTCTGGATGCCGTTCGCCCCCAGCATTCTGGAGGAGGCCTGTGAAAGCTATGTGGTCAATCCGAAAAACCTGTGGTCCCCCCACATGACGATCGGGTTCCATTCCACCGAGCTGGCGCGCAGGGAAATTCCGGCAACCCTGCATTCGGCCGATCACACCATGCGTCCCAACATGGTGCGCCAGAAGGACAATCCGGGCTATCATGCGCTGATCAAGGCATTTGAAAAACGTACCGGGGTCGGGGCGGTGATGAACACGTCGTTCAACCTGCACGGGCTGCCGATCGTGTGCGGGCCCGATGATGCGTTGCATGTATTTGAAAATTCGGATCTGGACATGATGCTGCTGGAGGACGTGCTTATCGGAAAAAGACGGGAATCATGACGAAAGTTCCCGCAAGGTGCACGTTTATATTTCTGGCTTCCGATCGCGACGATGTCATGGAGCAGACGCGGGCGGCGGTTACGGATTTCCTGGTGCGGAACGGTCCGGAGGCGCGGGTGGTTTCCTTTTGCGAGGCCACGCGGCTGAAACTGCCCGAGATGGAGGAAATTTCCTTCTGGCGTGATATCATTTCCGATGCGCAGGAGGCGGTCTTGCAAAAGGCGGCCCATGAGCGGCTGCAGCGTATGGTGCTGGACAGCGAACAGGCCCAGGAAACCGTGCTGCTGTGCAACTGGCCCCTGGTCTTTTTCTA
>JALWTJ010000289.1 GCA_027082895.1 Hyphomicrobiales bacterium
ATCAATGATCCGGACAGGGGCATCCAGCCCGTCATGGGCGGCCAGTTGACCCCGGACCGCTTCCCTCTCCCCCAGCAGCGTGATGTGGGCAAGTCCGGAGCGCACGGCCCGGACGGCTGCGGCAACGGTGCGGGGGTCCGTACCCTCCGCCAGAACGATGTGCCGCGGATGCGCCCGTGCCCGCTCCAGCAGGCCTTCAAGCGACATCACGGGGTCAGTCGCCGGTCTGCGAACGCATGTCCGACGCCCGGATCCCGGCCACCTCCACCGGCTTGGTCATGGCATCACGGCGGAACGGCTCACCCATTTCCTGGTTGAGCATCACCTCGATGAACGTGGTCTGGCCCTTTTCCATCTGCGCGCTCACGGCATCGGCCAGTTCCCGCGTCAACTCGTCCATGGTCCGGGCCACGACACCGGTAACGCCGCACGCCCTGGCAATGCCCGCATAGGAAACGTCAGGGTCCAGTTCGGTGCCCACGAAGTTCTCGTCATACCAAAGGGTAGTATTGCGCTTTTCCGCCCCCCACTGGTAGTTGCGGAAGATGACCATGGTGATCGGGGGCCAGCCATCGCGTCCGCAGGCGGTCATCTCGTTCATGGAAATGCCGAAGGCCCCGTCCCCGGCAAATCCCACGACCGGGGTGTCCGGCTGTCCGATCTTGGCCCCGATAATGGCGGGCAGGGAATAGCCACACGGCCCGAACAGGCCGGGAGCCAGATATTTGCGGCCTGCCTCGAAGGTGGGATAGGCATTACCGATGGCGCACACATTGCCGATATCCGATGAAATGATGGCGTCGCGGGGCAGGGACGCCTGAATGGCGCGCCACGCCTGGCGGGGCGACATCAGGTCCGGCTGGGCGCTGCGTGCCCTGACGTTCCATGTGGTGCCCGCATCGTCTTCCTCGTGATCCATGGAAGTCAGGCTCTGGGCCCATTGGGACTTGGTGCGCGCGATCAGGTCCACCCGTTCGGCGCGCCCGGCATCGCCCGCATTGTCGGAGAGCAGGTCGCAAATCCGTTCCGCCACCTGCCGTGCATCCCCCGCAATGCCGACGCTGACCGGCTTTGTCAGCCCGATCCGGTCCGGGTTGATGTCCACCTGAATGATCTTTGCAGATGTCGGCCAATAGTCGATTCCGTAGCCGGGCAGGGTGGAAAAGGGGTTGAGACGTGTTCCCAGCGCCAGCACCACGTCGGCCTTTGCAATCAGTTCCATGGCCGCCCGGGAGCCGTTGTAGCCCAGTGGCCCGGCAAACAGCGGATGGGAGCCGTAAAAGGCATCATTGTGCTGGTAGCCGCAGCACACGGGCGCATCCAGCCGCTCGGCCAGCGCGCGGGAGGCTTCGATGGCACCCCCGATCACCACCCCGGCCCCGTTCAGGATCACCGGAAATGTCGCTTCGGACAGCAGGCGCGCCGCCTCCCGGATTGCTTCGGCACCTCCCGCCGGCCGTTCAAATGTCACGATCTGGGGCAACTCGATGTCGATGACTTGCGTCCACATGTCCCGCGGAACGTTGATCTGGGCGGGAGCGGACAGCCGTTTTGCCTTGGATATCACCCGGTTGAGCACTTCCGCCATGCGGGAAGGGTCGCGCACTTCCTCCTGATAGGCCACGCAATCGGCGAACATGCGCATCTGTTCCACTTCCTGGAACCCGCCCTGACCGATGGTCTTGTTGGCCGCCTGCGGCGTGACCAGCAGCATGGGCGTGTGGTTCCAGTAGGCGGTCTTGACCGGAGTAACCAGATTGGCGATGCCCGGCCCGTTCTGGGCAATGGCAATGGCCATTTTGCCCGATGCCCGGGTGTAGCCGTCCGTCATCATGCCGGCCGTATATTCGTGCGCCGTGTCCCAGAAGGTGATCCCCGCCTTGGGAAACAGGTCGGAAATGGGCATGAAGGCCGATCCGATAATGCCGAAGGCATTGTCGATTCCGTGCATTTGCAGCACTTTGACAAAGGCTTCTTCCGTGGTCATTTTCATGGCAAATCTCCCTCTTTTCCGGTCCGCAGGCAATGTTCTTGCGGCCCGGAAACTGCGCGTCCGGACGGCGAGCTTACGATTCCTCTATAGACAAGCGTATCAGCCAATCCAAGCGAAATCATTCCATGCCGAATGCGCCGGGTTTTCCGGCGTGCGGCGTGCACAAGGAGGGGTCAGGCGTGGCGCGGCAGGCGCGGGCGGGTCAGGATCGGCAGGTAGATCATGACAAACAGCCCGAAGGCCAGTATCCAGAGAGTGCCGGCCCCGTGCAGCAATCCGGTGCTGGCGGGAAAGAACTCCGCCCCCATGCGCAACAATGTTGCCCCGATAACGGACAGGTAGACGAAAAGGATCGGGGGTGTTGCCGTGACCGGGCGGCCCGTATGGCCCAGCGAGGCGCGGGTCATCATGGCAATGGTCATGGTGCCGATGGCCCCCGATGTCCAGGCATGGGGAATGGCGGCCGGGCTGAGATAGTCCGGAAGATACGCCTGAAGTCCGGCCATCAGAAAGCCCAGTGGCACGAACACATAGCCCGCATGCAGCACCCATACCATGGGTTCGCGCAAGGTCTGGACGCCCTGCCAGCGCCCCAGCCGCATCAGGTGCAGCAGGCCGCAGAACACCAGGGCCAGATGGGCAACAAGGGCATCGGGAAAGATCAGCCAGCCAGCAAGGGACAGGGCGGAAAGGGCCAGGGTCAGCCGGTCAAAACCGTTGAAGGGGACGGGCAGGGGGTGGCGGCCCTGCCGCGCCAGCCAGTTACGGGTGAAACTGGGCACGACCCTGCCGCCAATGACAGAGATCAGCATGACGATCAGGGCCACCCCGGAACGGATTGCCGTTCCCTCGTAGGCGTCCCCGTTCAGGGACTGCATATGAAACCAGATGTTGGCGGCAGCCAGCAGGGCGATGATCAGCAGGATCTTCAGGTTCTTCCGGTTCTGCCCCCCGATGATCTCACGGCCGATCACCGCGCCGAACAGCGGTAGAAAACTTCCCTCGACAACAAGGGGGGCCCAGAAGGGCAGGTAGAGGGAAAAGAAGATGACGATACGCCCCAGCACCCACAGGCCGACCAGGGCGGCCGTCGGCCAGCCGGTAATGGGCATGCGGCCGGTCCAGTTGGGCACAGCCGTCAGGAGGAAACCGGCAATGACCCCGCTGGCATAACCGAAAACCATTTCGTGCATGTGCCAGTCCACCCCCGCCATGGCGCTGGGAATGTCCAGCCCCATGGCCAGATAGAAAATCCACAGGATCATGGCCAGACCCGCCCACAGACCGGAAAATAGGAAAAACGCCCGGAAACCGTGGGAGAACAGGAGGGGCCCGGAAAAGCCGCGGATTGCTTGTGATGAGGTCATGCCAGCCAACGGGGTGTGTCGAAAAGAAAAAGCATCCCGGCAACCGGCGATCCGGGAACGAAGCCGCCCCCCGTTTCGTGCCGCTTGAGGATGGCTGCCTTTTCGCGCGTGGCCGGGCAGGTGTAAAGGGGGTTTATCGTCGCATTTGCCTTCCCCGGTGCGGGAGGCCGGGCAAGGGGGTGTGCGCTATTGGAAACCGAACCCTGCCGAACGGCTGTTGCGTGCCGGGCGCTGGGCCAAGGGCACATAATTGTTCATCACCCGCTCGATGTGAAGAATGGCCTTGGCCGGGCCGTTTTCCTGGCTGAGGCTGGATGCCACGTTCAGTGCCGCATCCGCATAAGGGGCGTGATGGGACAATTCGTCGAAGGCCCGGGCAAGGATCTGCGGCGTCAGTTTCTTGAGCATGACCGGTTCCGGACCGCACCCCAGCGCATGCACGCGCCGCCCCCAATAGGGCTGGTCGATGGCCTGTGGCACGACCATTGTCGGCTTGCCGGCAAACAGGCCCGCCGCGGTGGTTCCCGCCCCCCCGTGATGCACGACCCCTCCCATGTAGTCGAACAGCTTGTCATGGGGAGCCCGTGAAATCACATAGACATTGTCCGGATAGTCCGTAGCCTCGATGCCGCCCCAGCCGCTGGCCACCACCACCCGGCCGCCCCACAGCCTTACCGCTTCCTTGAGCAGTTCGGTGTTGCGCTTGGCGCCAAAGGGCATGGAGCCGAACCCCACATAGATGGGGGGAGGGCCCGCGTTAAGGAATTCCTCGAATTCTTCGGAAGGTTCCCAGCCCGTCTGGTCGCGCAGGCGCCAGTAGCCGGTGACGATGGCGCTCTTGGGCCAGTCCCGGGGGCGGGGGGAAACAAGGGGGGAATAGGCATAAAGGGTCACCAGGTTCTTGCCGGTATTGTCCTTGAAGAACCCCCCGCTCTTGCGCGGCTCCAGCCCCATCAGTTCGCGGCGCAGCCGGTTGCGGGGAAAATCATAATAGGCCTGCTGCATGGCGGTTGCCGCATGGCTGAGCCAGTTCAGGGCGCGCCCCATGTCCGGCACGTCATAGGTGCAGATGGGGAATTCGCCGGTGGAATTGAGCGGTTGCAGGGCCGTCATGATGGTGGGCACGTCAAGGGCTTCGCCAATGTCGATGGCAAAGCTGGTATTGATGTTCATGATGATGGCGTCCGCCCCTTGCGCCATGTCCCAGGAATGGCGGGCGGCCTGCTCCACGATGCGCTGCCCCTGCTGCAACAGTGCCGGGAAGTTGACCAGCACGTTTTCCCCCACATGCTCGAACTTGGACTGTTGCAGGAAGGAACGGATATTGCTGCCAAGGCTGTGAAACTCCAGTCCCAGGTCACCGACTTCCGTTTCGAAATCCGCCGGCGCACCGATGACCACCGAGTAGCCACGCGCCTTCAACTCCAGCGCAAGCGCCAGATAGGGCTGAACATCACCCCGTGTCCCGATGGTAGAAATCGCAATGCGTTTGCTCATGACCGACTGTGTTTTCCGCCCTTTTGGCCGCATGGTTCCGTCTGCTGCGGAGCCTGTGCAGCGCCAGACTTTACTTCTTCCGTCCCCTCAAGGGCAAGTCCCCCGAACGAAGGGCATCCCGCCTGCTGTCCGCGTGGGGACAGGGGCCGGAGGGCGCCCGCATGTTGCCCGG
>JALWTJ010000290.1 GCA_027082895.1 Hyphomicrobiales bacterium
TTGTTTCCGAACAGGGTCGGGACGTGGAAACGGTGGTGGATGCGGTGCATGCCATCACCGGCCTGCGCCCGGAACTGGCAACGTTCGGGGGAACGTCCGATGCCCGTTTCATTGCCGACTATTGCCCGGTTCTGGAATGCGGGCTGGTGGGAAAGACCATGCACCAGGTGGACGAACGGGTGCCGGTGGAACAGGTGGAAAAGCTGACGGACATCTATCTGGAAATCCTGAACCGTTTTTTCTGATCCGGTGCGAACAGGGACGCGTAACGAACACACCTTGCAGGCAGCGGCCCGGATACCCAGATGTCTGACAGGCCGGTGGTGCAAGCGGTGAATTGACCGGTTGCTGCAAACCACTTAACGGTGACATATTTTTCCACGGCTGAACATGACAGGCCGGCAGATACGAAACAGACGGCCCCATGGACACACATTTTTCCGATGAAATGAAGCTGGCGGCCCGTGGCACCCTTGCGGTTCTGACCGGCAAGGCGGACGCTGCCCGGTATTTCGATTTTTCCCATCGCGGGCTGGCGGGCAGTTTCATCGCCTTTCTGATCGCCATCACGCTCAACGCCTACCTGCCGGACATGCTTGGTGGCGATCCACGCACCAGCAGCGGCGGCCCCTCTCCTTCCCTTGCCGTCTTCATGGCCCTGTTCCTGTTCGTGCTGCAGACCATGTTCGGCGCCTTTGCCCTGAAACAGTTCGACCGCATGGACGGGTTCATCCCCTACCTGGTTGCGGACAACTGGGCGACCTTCTTCATCACCATCCTGTCCCTGGGACTGATCCTTTTCGATGTCTCGCCGCAGATTTTCGTGTTTGGCGTTGGGGGAGCGGTGCTGGTCAGCGAGATCAACATTTCCCGGCTGATCGTGACCCTGAAACCGATGCAGGTGGTAATGTTCCTGCTGGCCCAGTTCATCGGCATCCTGACGGGGGTCATACTGGTCGGCACACTGCTGCCGGCTCCGGCCGGGGCCTGATCCCCGGCGCACGACCTGCCGGGGCCGGTTTCAGTAATCCACGCGCACCAGATAGAGACCGGCGGCGGGGGCAAGGGGGCCGCACCAGGAACGGTTTTTGGCTTCCAGTGCGTTTTGCAGGTCCGCTTCCTGCCACTTGCCTTCCCCCACCATGCGCAGGGAACCGGCAAAGGAGCGCACCTGATGGTGCAGGAAGCTGCGGGCACTCACCCGGATGAAGATCATGTCTTCTTCCCGGGATACGGAAATGGCATCCAGAGTCTTGACCGGCGACTTGGCCTGGCATTCGGCGGCGCGGAAGGTGCTGAAATCATGTTCCCCCAGCAGGCACTGGGCGGCCTCGTGCATGGCATCAGCATCAAGGGGAACGGGCACATGCCACACCCTTTGCTTCTGCAGGGTGGGGCGCGGGCGCCGGTTGAGGATCTTGTAGAGATAGTGCCGCTGGCGGGCGGAAAAGCGCGCCTGGAAGTCCATGGGCACTTCCTGGGCATCTACCACGGAAATGGGCTCGGGGCGCAGGTGGAAATTCATGGCTTCGGACACACGGAACGGGTCCCACTCACGGGACAGGTCGAAATGCACCACCTGTCCCAGGGCATGCACCCCCGCATCGGTCCGGCCCGCGGCCTGCACATCCACCCGCTGGCCCGAAAAACCCTCGATGGCCCGTTCGATATGCTGTTGCACCGAGGGCAGGTCCGGCTGCTTCTGCCAGCCCACATAGGGGGTGCCGTCATATTCGATGGTGATGCGAAAGCGTGGCACGACCTACCCCTCTCCCACAATGGTGCCGGTCAGGTCGCCGGCTCCACGAATGAACTCCGGTGTATCCATGGAGCCCCTTCCCGCCCGCTGCACCCTCAGAATCTTCAGAACCCCCCGGCCACAGGCGATGCGCAGGTCCGCATCCAGAACCTGACCGGGCACCGGATTGGCCACATCGGTGGTTCGGGGGGCATCCGGAACCGTGCGCAACACCTTGACCCGCACCCTGGCCCCGTTCAGTTCGAACATGTCCCATGCACCCGGAAACGGGGACAGGCCGCGCACATGGTTGTGAACCTCTTCGGCCGGGCGGGTCCAATCGATGCGGGTTTCGGACTTTTCGATCTTTGCGGCATAGGTAATGCCCTGATCGGACTGGGGAAAGAACCGCAAACGGCCCGCGGCCAGTTCCTCCAGCGCCCGGACCATGAGAGCCGCCCCCCGTACGCTCATCAGGTCATGCAGTTCCCCCGCCGTCATGTCGGGGGGGATGGGAATGGTTTCGCTCTGGCAGATGGCTCCGGTGTCCAGCCCCTCATCCATGGCCATGACCTGAACGGCGGTTTCACTGTCCCCGGCCATGATGGCACGCTGGATGGGGGCGGCACCGCGCCAGCGCGGCAAAGCGGAGCCGTGCAGGTTCAGACAGCCCCAGGCCGGGGCGTTCAAAATGGAGGCGGGCAGCAACAGGCCATAGGCAACAACCACCGCCACATCCGCCTCATGGCTGGAAAACCGGCGTTGAACATCGGCATCCCTCAGGGTGCGGGGTGTAAGAACGGCAATGCCATCGCGTTCGGCCGCCAGGTGCACCGGACTCTTGCGCAGGGCCTTTCCCCTGCCTGCGGGGCGAGGCGCGCGGGTATAGACGGCCACGATATCATGACCCGCTTCCTTCAGGGCCGTGAAAACCGGCACCGAAAATTCAGGCGTTCCCATGAAAATCACGCGCATGGCAGGGCCTCCGGCAGTCTGGCAGATCTGGCGATCCCGCACGGGAACAATGGCGGGTTCATGTCAGGCCGTACCCAGCCGGGCAGCCTTCTTGAACTTCTTGGTGATCCGCTCCCTTTTCAGACGTGACAGATAATCGATGAACAGTTTGCCGTTCAGATGGTCCACCTCGTGCTGCACGCAGGTGGACAGCAGGCCATCCAGATCACGTTCGATCCATTGGCCCTCAAGGTCCATGTAGCGCACCCGGCAGGCCGCGGGCCGTTCTACTTCCTCATAATAGTCGGGAATGGACAGGCAGCCTTCCTCATAGGTGGATCTTTCCTCGGAAAACCAGGTGATCTCGGGGTTGATCATGGCAATGGGATCGGGTTCGGCCACTGCTGCGGATTCTTCATCGTGGGCGGCCTGACTGTCCGGGGTTTCCTCCGATTGCGGGCCATCGCCCTCAGCTGTTTCACGTTCCGAATCGGAGCGGGGCGCGCAATCCACCACGATCAGGCGCTGCATCACCCCGATCTGGGGAGCGGCAAGCCCGATGCCCGGAGCGTCGTACATGGTTTCAAACATGTCCGAAACCAGAGCACGCAATTCCGGGGTGATGGCTGCAACCGGTTCTGCCTTCTGGCGCAACCGGGGATCGGGAATAAGCAGGATCTTTCGCAGGGACATGGCACAGGTATCCAGAACAATTCCGTGGCAAACAAATCTGTGGGTTGATATGGGGATTTCGCCCCCTCGGTCAACCGGCAATCGGCCTTCAAAGGCAGACCACGGTACGTTGGCAGGGCATGATCATCGTTTCATACCGTCCGCGAGGGGACTGTTTCTCTTGTCCCGGCCTTTCCTTTTCCGGCCATTGTGCCCACTCCTTGTTCCGGCTTTTTCCTTTCCTGCGTCCGGACAACGAATCGGATAGGCTGACAGGCGTGGACAGGATCATCTTTGACATTGCTGGCCAGCCGGTGCCCCTGGGCATGGCATTGATATGGGCGCTTCCGGTCATCCTGCTCGGCGCGGCGGGTATGCTGCTGCTCGTGCAACGGCAGGGCCAGCGCATCGTCCTGGCAGAAACGGAACGCAAGAACCTTGAAGCCAATCTTGCAGCACGGGAGCAGCTGCTGGACGACATGCGGGAGGAGGCCGCAACATTGCGCCGGACAAACGAGGAACGGGCGCAAAAGATTGCCGCCCTTTCCGCCCGGCTGGACGAACAGTCCCGGCACAATGCCTCTGTCCAGGCCCAGATGGAGGAAAAGTTCAAGCTGCTGGCAACAGATGTACTGAAATCGCAAGGGGAAACCCTTTCCCGGCAGAACCGGGACCAGGTGGAAAGCCTGCTCAAGCCGTTGCGTGAAAAGATCGGGGAGTTTCAGCGCCAGTCCCACGAGGGAGCGGCCCGGCTGGCCGAGCAGATCGGGCAACTGACCCAGAATTCCCTGCGCATGAGCAAGGAGGCCACGGATCTGACGCGGGCACTCAAGGGCAATGCACAGACGCAAGGGGCGTGGGGGGAGATGATCCTTGACAGCATCCTCGCCGGATCGGGCCTTGAGAAAGGCAAGCAGTACCTTGTTCAGCAGAGCCATGAAACGGGAAGCGGCCGGGTGCGCACGGACGTAGAGGTGCTGTTTCCCAACGGGGACCGGATGGTGGTGGATTCCAAGGTGTCACTGGTGGCCTATGAAGGCTTTTGCAACTGCGACAACGAGGAACAGCGCAGGACATTCCTGCGCCAGCATCTGGACTCCATGCGCGGCCATATCAAGACCCTTTCAGCCAAGGACTATCATGTGCACGCGGGAAAGGGACCGGAATTCGTGATGATGTTCATCCCCATCGAAGCGGCCTTTGCCACCGCCTTCAATGAGGATGCATCCCTGATCGAATATGCCATGAAACGCAATGTCTATCTGACCACCCCCACCACCCTGATGGTGGCCCTGCGCACGGTGCGCAACGTGTGGGATATCGAGGCACGCAACCGCAATGCGGAAGATATCGCGAACCGGGCCGGGGAACTGTACAACAAGGTTGCCGGGTTCCTGACCAACATGGACAAGCTGGACAGAAGTCTTGAAGCGGCCCGCAAGAGCTATGACGAGGCGCGGGGGCAGTTGGAGTCGGGCCGGGGAAGCGTGGTGCGGCAGGTGGAAATGCTCAAGAAGCTGGGCGCGCGCAACAGCAAGGACATTCCACAAGGCTGGAAGGACATGGCAGAGCCTTCTGCGCCGGAAGTGGCTTCCCCCGCAAAAGACAGCCCGGCGGA
>JALWTJ010000291.1 GCA_027082895.1 Hyphomicrobiales bacterium
TGGGCAACTGGGCCAGTACCGGGGCGATGGCGGCAATGGCCTTGCGCGTGATTTCGTAAGGGTATTTCGACCCTTCGGGGAACATGGCGCGGCCTTCCTGGTCGGCAATCAGGATATTCAGCCCCTCGTCGGTCTGCTCGACGATCAGGTTGTCCGAGACCGAGGTAATATCGGGTAGTTCCGCCCAGGCCTGACGCAGGGTCGCGGCGGCAAGGGAGAATTTCTGGGCCTGCTCGATCTCGTTGGAGGGTATCTTGAACGTGTTGGCGTTGGGCCCCTGGGACTGGTTGTCGTCGTTGCGCTGGGTGGCAAACTCGGTGTTTTCGGTATTGTCCTTCAGGGACAGGCGCTTCATGAAATCACGCTGGGGGTTGCCGTCACGCTCGATAACGCCGGCGCGTTGCTGTTCCATCTTGATGCCGAATGCGTCCTTGACGGATCCGGCAACGATCTGAAGTTTTTCCGTGTCCTGAATGGAAAAGGAAATGAGCAGCACGAAAAACACCACGAGGATGGACATCAGGTCGGCAAAGGTGAGCAGCCATTCAGGCAGTCCGTCCGGGCATTTGTGTTTTGTCGCCATGGGTCAGGTTCCGGGGCCTCAGGCCGCCTCCTCTTCGAGCAGGGCCGACTGGTGCTTTTCAGGCAGGTAGGCAATCAGCATTTCCCGGATCAGGGCGGGGCTCTTGCCGTCACGCACCGCAACGACACCATCAATGATCAGGGTCTGGTTGATTTCTTCTACCGCCAGCTTGGCTGTCAGCTTGTCGGAAAGGGGCAGGCAGACCAGGTTGGAAATCACGGCGCCGTAAAGGGTGGTCAGCAGGGCGATGGCCATGGCCGGGCCAATCTTGGAGGGATCATCCATGTTGGCCAGCATCTGCACCAGTCCCACCAAGGTGCCGATCATGCCGAAGGCGGGGGCCGCGTCGCCCAGGGCCTTGAACACGCGCTGGCCTTCGGAAAGGCGGGTCAGGTACTGGTCGCGGGCAAGCTCCATGGATTCCTTGATGAAATTCAGGTCGTAACCGTCGGCGATGAACTGGGCACCCCGTTTCAGATTGGGCTCGGTCAACTCGATATTTTCCAGGCCGAGGGGACCGGTCTTGCGCACGATGTCTCCCATTTCGGAAACCTGATCCAGTATCTCGCGCGGCTCGATCCCCTTGTGGGCAAAGGCAACCTTGCCGCCGGTGGCAAAGGCGGTAATCACGCCGGAAAGGGGGAAGCGGATGAGGGTTGCGGCAAGCCCGCCCCCTATCACGATCATGGCGGAGGGGCCATCAATGAACTGGCTGAATGAGCCGCCCATCATGATGGAGACGACAATGAAGCCTGCGCCGACCAGCATCCCCAATATGGTTGCGATATCCACTATGCCACTCCCGTCGTCCTGTCAGAATTCATAACGATCCGTCGTGGGCAAATATGGAGGATGGGCGGCGAATTTTCCCTTAAGCGGGAAGGTTAATGAAAAGTTTTTTATTCGCTTTGCCGGGTGCGGCATAAGGTTTGGTTAACCATAAGCTGGGACAATTCGTTAACCATTTGATTCCGGCCGAAGTCAGGACTGCATGCCCCCAACTTCCTGCAAAAACGTGTTTTTTTCGAGAATCGGTCGCATGGATGCGCGGGCGGGGCGGGGCGTTTTTTCCTTTTTTCTCCGTTTGATCGGGGGCGGGGCTGTCGGGTTGCTGCTGGTCGGTGCTTCCACCTATGCAGCGTTCGGGCAGGTGGGGGATGGCTCCTTTTCCAGCAACCCGGCTCTTTATGGCGCACAAGTGGGCAGCACCTGCATCGGTCCATGTGTGCCGGTTGCTTCCGGCTCGGATGCGGTGGCCGTGGGGAGCGGGCAGGTGCCGCCTGTGGAAACGGCCGATCTGATGGGGCAATCGCTCCGGCTTGCGCCGCGGGAACCCTATCATCCCTATTTCAACGTGGATTGGCAGGTGGGGCTCTCCTATACCCATACGGGGGGTACGAGTTCGGGCAAGAACCGGGTTACCCTGTCGCCGCAAACCAGCCTGACCCATATCGGGCTGCGCAGCCAGTACAGTCTCGGCGCGAATGCCAGTCTTTCGGTGACCGATGATCAACTGACCCGTATCGATGAGGGAACCCTTTCCTATGAGGGTCAGTACAGCCTTGATCCGGCAACGCAGCTGACATCGTCGGCGTCCGTCAACCTGTCACAGCAGGATGTAAATGCACCGGGGGTTCCCGATACCATCATCCAGACACCGTTGCGGGCCGATTTCAGGGGGCAGGTGGGGGTCTCGCGCAGCATGGGCCGGTTCGGGCTTGTGGCAAACCTGCGGGCGCAGCGAATCTACAATTCGGACACCGTGCTGGTGGGGAACGTGATGCGGGCCAATGGCGATCTCAATCTGGTGCAACTGGGGGCAGATTTTCGTACCTCATTCAATTTCACTCCACAGGCCGGGCTGTTCGTGGACGGGGAGGTAAGCCATGACTGGTATGATGGGGCACCCGTTGCGACCGGTATCCGGCAGGACAACAGCGCGGCCACGCTTTCGGCCGGGGTGCGGGCCAACTGGCGGGATGTGCTGGTGGGGGAAGCATCGGTGGGCTATTCCCTGCGCCGTTTTGACGATCCCTCCATCGCCAGTATGGCGGCAACGGTGTTCGGGCTTGATCTGAGCTATACGCCCAACAATGCCTTTTCGGCCGCGGCCGGCTTTTCCACCACCCTGACGCCGCAGGATGTGGGGGCGGGCCGGGCGGCATCGGTGGATTATGCGGCTTCTCTTGATCTGGGATTGCGGCTTGCGCCCTGGGTTGCTTTGCGTGCTTCGGCCGCCGGGGCCTGGTCGGTGCCGGTGTCCGGCCCGAACATTCGCACCACCTATTCGGGGGGAGCGGGGGTGGATTTTGCCATCAACCGCAATGTGGCGGTCAATGCCGATTATCTGTTTACATGGACGCAGCCCCTGCCGTCACCGGCAGAGTATGAGCATGCGGCAACGATCGGTATCACTGTTTCGCGTTGATCGCGGCGTTTTGCAACTCGGTCAGGAAGTCCCGTGAAATGTCCTTCCGGTCGAGGGCAAAGACGATGTTTGCCGTCAGGAAACCGACCTTTGAGCCGCAGTCAAAGGAACGGCCCTGATATTTCACGCCGGTAAAGCCCTGTTTCTGCATCAATTTCTGCATGGCATCGGTGATCTGGATTTCGCCGCCTGCGCCCTTGCTCTGGCGTCCGATCAGGTCGAATATTTCCGGCTGCAGGATGTAGCGGCCGGAAATGATCAGGTTGGAGGGGGCATCGCCGGGGGCGGGCTTTTCCACCATCCGGGTGATTTCGAACATGGAGTCCGGGCCGTCGCCCCGGCCCACGACGCCATAGGAAGACAGGGCGTCGGTAGCCATTTCTTCCACCGCGATCACGTTCTTTCCCGTTTTTTCGTAGGCGGCGATCATCTGCTTGAGAACACCGGGGGAAGACTTGAACAACATGTCGGGCAGCAGCAGGGCAAAGGGTTCATTGCCCACCAGATCCCGGGCACACCAGACGGCATGGCCAAGGCCGAGCGGTTCCTGCTGGCGGGTAAAGCTGGTTTGCCCGGCAACGGGCAGGTCGGCCTGCAACTCATTCAGAGCGGCGGTCTTGTTGCGCTTTTTCAGGGTTTCTTCCAGCTCGAACTGGCGATCGAAATGGTCTTCTATAACTCCCTTGTTGCGCCCGGTGATGAACACGAAATGTTCGATGCCGGCTTCTTTGGCTTCGTCCACCGCATACTGGATCAGGGGGCGGTCGACCACGGGCAGCATTTCCTTGGGCATGGCCTTGGTGGCGGGCAGAAATCGTGTTCCCAGGCCGGCAACGGGGAAAACGGCAACACGGACTTTGGCGGGATTCATGGGTTCACCTGATCTTGGAGGGTTCTGGCTTGGGCACAAGGATTCTTAACGGGTCTGGTCCATAACAGGGCCTGCGGCAAAAGGTAGTGGCGGAAAGGAAGGATACAATGGCGACACTCGTTACGGGGGGAGCGGGATATATCGGCTCTCACATGGTCCTGCGGCTGGTTGACAGCGGGGTTGAAACGGTCGTGCTGGACAATCTGAGCACGGGGTTTGACTGGGCGGTTGATCAGCGGGCGCACCTGGAAGTGGGTGAGGTGGGCAACACCGAATTTGTTCTGCGGCTGATCAAAGACCATAAGATTGAACAAATCGTTCACTTTGCCGGATCGATCGTCGTGCCTGAATCAGTGGAAAATCCGCTCAAATATTACGCCAACAATACCTGTGCCACGCGCAACCTGCTGGAAGCGGCGGTGCGGGGCGGAGTGGAACGGTTCGTTTTCTCCTCCACCGCTGCCGTCTATGGCATGACCGGTCTGGAACCGGTCAGCGAGACGGTTCCCCAGAACCCCATGTCGCCCTACGGGCGTTCCAAGCTGATGAGCGAATGGATGCTGGCAGATGTGGCAGCGGCCCACGATATCAATTATGGGGTGCTGCGCTATTTCAACGTGGCCGGGGCCGACCCGGAAGGGCGTATCGGTCAGTCCACGGCCGGGGCAACGCACCTGATAAAGGTGGCAACCCAGGCGGCTCTGGGCATGCGGGACCATCTGGACATTTACGGCACGGATTACGAGACGCCGGACGGCACCTGTGTGCGGGACTATATCCATGTGTGCGATCTGGTGGATGCCCATGCGCTTCTGCTGGACTATCTGAAGGAAAATAAGACCAATGCCACGATGAATTGCGGGTATGGGCGCGGCTTTTCCGTCCGCGAGGTGGTGGATGTGGTCAAGGCGGTTTCGGGGGTGGATTTTGCCGTGCGCGAAGTGCCCCGCCGGGCGGGGGATCCGGCGTCCGTTGTGGCCAGTGCCGATCTGATCCGGGAGAAACTTCACTGGCAACCGACGCTGGATGATCTGACGGGCATTGTGCGCAACGCCTATGATTGGGAGAATATCCTGCGGCGGCGGAACAGGTAGTCC
>JALWTJ010000292.1 GCA_027082895.1 Hyphomicrobiales bacterium
GCCGGTATCTGAAGCAGCTGGACCACCGGCACGGAAAATCCAATGATGCGAGGGTGCCTTCGGGAAATTGCGTCCGGGCCGCTGGTGTTGTAGAACCCCGTCTGCGAAGCGGCAGAGGGCCGCAGACCATGATATGGACGGATTTCTTCGATCTTTCCGATTCGGATGCGAATCCGGCTGTAAGAAACCACAAGCTGGTCCGGACGGACCGGATCATGCTGTTGCCCGGCGCAGGATCGCGGGTTCCGGGTGCAGACGGGACCGTCAACGCCTGGAACATGAGAACACCGAGATGCCCATGAACAAACCCGAATATGGACAGTCCGCCCAGATCCAGCGCCAGCCACTGCACGAAATCGTCGCCGGACGCATTCGGGATCTGATCATCGAAGGCGAACTGGCGCCGGGGGAACAGGTCAACGAAGCACGACTGTGTGCCATTCTGGGCACCTCCCGCACGCCCATACGCGAAGCCATCCGGACACTGGCCGGGGAAGGCCTGATCGTGCTCCGCCCCGGTCGCAGCACCATCGTACGCCAGTTCAGCCGCAACGAAGTACATGACATGCTGGAGGTGATTGCCAAACTGGAATCCCTTGCCGCACGCAAGGCCTGTGAAAAAGCAAGCGACGAGCAGATCGCGGCCATCGTCAAGGCCCACGAGCAGATGATGCACTATTTCGAAGCCCAGGACCGGCTTCCCTATTACAAGCTCAACCAGCAGATTCACTCGACCATCGTCGAAGCAGCGGGCAACAGCGCCCTGGCCGAAGTGCACAGCCTTCTGCAGGCCCGCATGAAACGTATCCGCTATGAGGGGCACAACGGTCCGCAAAGGTGGGAAAGCGCGGCACAGGAGCATGTGCGCATCATTGAAGCCATCATCGCCCGGGATGGCGATGCCGCCGAAAAAGCAACGCAGGCCCACATCCAGAACACCTGGGAACGCATAAAGGACGATATTCCGGGCGACAAGGAAGCCTGAAACGCCCGGCAAGGACCGTGATGCAGACGGCGGCTTTCCTTCCGGCCCATGGATCGGGACGGGCCCCGGCAGTTCGGGCCGGATTTCGAACACCCCGCTGACAACACGACCGGCCGCCGCACGCAGCAAGCAGCGATCCGGGCTAGAACTATCGCGCGCGATGCCCATGCGGGAACCATCCGACAGATTGCCGAACAGGCAAGGGGGCAAGGGGGCATGTGGTCAGACGAACACCAATGGTGCGGTCCCGCGCGGAATGATTGCCCCGATACCTGCCCCATATCCATATACATACCCCATGCCCGACACCTGGGCCCTGACCGGCGGGCATAGCATCCCCTGCGCCCTGCCCGTGCTGCCCCTGCTGCCTCTGCCGGTACACCCCACCTCACATGCGCCGCTTCCTACCCGCCCCACACGCACCTGCCATACCCCACTTCCTGCCATCCATGGCAGCACTTGCTGGTACCATGGTAGCATGATATGAAACGCCACCTGTCCCATGGTGGAGCCCGAAAATGTCCAGATCCTCCCAGCACAAATTCCCCCCGGCCACACCTTCCCGGGATTTGATTCCCGAACCAGAATCCCCCCGGCCGGCACTCGCCCGGCCAGGATTGTTCCGACCGCAACATGCCCTCACGGCACATTCAAAAGCTGTCCTGTGGGCCCTGTCGGCCACCGCGCTCTATGCCGTTTCCGCTGCCATGAGCAAGCTTGCCCTTCAACAGTTCAACGTTCTGCAAGTCCTGTTCGTACGCCAGCTTATCGTCCTGCTGCTGGTTCTCCCCGCCCTTGTCCGCACGCCCGATCTCATCCGCAGGCTCCACCTGCCCCGGCTGCACGCCCTGCGGCTGGCCGGAGCGTTTCTAGCCCTTTCCTGCGGCATGTGGGCCATCGCCCTGCTTCCCCTGACCACTGCCATCGTGCTGGGTTTTTCCCGGGCACTTTTCGTACCCCTGCTGGCCGCGCGGTTCCTTGCAGAACCCCTGACCGGGCGCCGCTTCGCATCACTCATCATCGGTTTTGCTGGTGTGCTGATTGTCCTGCGCCCGCACATGGCAGGTTTTGCCAGCACCGCCATTCTGGTACCCCTGCTCGGAGCAGCCGGCGCCGCCATTGCCACCATCAGCGTAAGACGGCTCTCCCAGACCCATGACAGCCAGACCCTTCTGACCTGTCAGGCCCTGTTCATCGGCCTGCTGTCGGGCATCCCCATGTTCGGACTCTGGAAAAACCCCGACGCAGCTTCCCTTCTGCTCCTGCTGGCGATCGGACTTGTTTCCACCGCCGGACAATGGATGGGCATCAGGGCTCTCCGGGCCGGAGATGCCGGCCTCGTGGCCGGTCTGGACTACCTCTCCCTCGTCCACGCGGCCATTCTCGGGCTTGTCTTCTTTTCCGAAATTCCCGACCCGCTCACCCTTGCCGGCGCTGCGATCATCATCGCATCTGCCACCATCCTGTCACGAACGGGCACCTGGAATCAACTGAAGGAAAATGGTAGCGGGAGAGGGACTTGAACCCCCGACACGCGGATTATGATTTTGCCTTACAATCCATACACCTGATTTCAGGACCGCTCATCTCGTCGCATTAGAGACTGAAATCATTTCATTTTTCGCGTGGCAGGTCGCTTCAGCCCATCTCGCACCATTTCATTCAAGCAAGCTGCTCTTGCTACCCGAGCGATACCCAAGGGCACCGAAGACCACACGGGTATCTCAGTTCAGAACAGATCGGTTCAAATCTCCACGCACCATCTAGGGTTGTCCCTGACGAGGTGCGCCTGTCCGTCTTATTGTCGGCGTATGAAACAGAAACTCACCTCCAAATTCATCGAGACCCGAAAACCCGATCCCAAGAAGCGGATCGACTTTCGCGATACGATTGTGCCGGGCCTTGTGCTGCGCGTCAGCACCTCCGGCACCAAGACCTTCAGCTTTCACAAGCGCATCGACGGGAAGATGAAGCGACTGACCATCGGGCGGTTTGGCCCATTCACATTGACGCAAGCGCGGGACCGGGCACGACGAATTCTCTACGAAGTCGAAACGGGTCGATTTGAGGCCAGTACGGGCATCGAAATCGAAGCAAAACCGACGTTGGGCGAAGTGATACCCGACTACATGGAAAAACACGCCAAGGCCCACAACCGCGACTGGAAAAACAAGGCGCGCCTGCTTGGCAAATTCACCACCCTGCACGGCAAGCGGATCGACGAGATCAAACGCGCTGACGTGGTGAAAGCCTGCGATGCGATCCACAAGTCTACGCCGGTCAGCGCGAACCGCGCGCTGGCCCACCTCAAGCATCTGATGGGCTGGTGCGTCGAGCGCGGTATGATCGATGCCTCCCCCATCGCCGGGATGAAACCACTGTCGAAGGAACATCCGCGCGAGCGCGTGCTGTTTGACGACGAACTGGGTGCGCTGTGGGCAGCCTGTGACGCCGAAGGCTACCCGTTCGGGGATTGCATAAAGCTGCTGATCCTCAGCGGCCAGAGACGCGCCGAGGTCGCCGAGATGCGTTGGTCGGAACTCGACCTCGAAAAACGCCTTTGGACCCTGCCTTCGCAGCGCGCCAAGAACGGCAGGCAGCACACCGTGCCGATCACCGACGTAATGCTGGAGGTGCTGCGCAAGGTGCCAAGGTTCCTTGGTTCGGATTACGTGTTCACGACCACCGGGAAAACGCCAGTTTCCGGTTTTGGGCGATTGAAAGAACGCCTCGACAAGGTGCTGCCCGAAGGCACCGAGCGGTGGACAATTCACGACCTGCGCCGCACCATGTCCACCAACATGGCAATGCTGGGCGTCCCTCAACCCGTCACAGAGGCGCTGTTGAACCACAGGACGGGTGTGGTCTCAGGCGTGGCTGCCGTCTACAATGTCTATTCATACGCCGAGGAGAAGCGCGAAGCTTTGGGCATATGGTCCGAACACGTGATGAAACTGGTCAGGTCGAAAAATGGCACCTCCGAAACCAAAATTGCGCAAGCGTCAAGTTGACCTGCTGCTTATGAGCATTATTCGCGCCCACGAGCACCCTGATAGAAAAAGCGAGACGGAGCGTCTGGCAATTGCGCGTGAGGCGCTGTTCGGCCACAAGCGCGGACCTGGGCGGACAGAATACTATGACGATTTGGCAATTTTCAAAATCCTCGACGAAGTCCGAAAGCGCGAACTCGATGGTCTGCGCCATGCCATCGCGAAAATAAATGAAAAGTTACAAACACCCGAATGGGAGGCTGAAATCGCCCGTGACCCCATGAAGGTTCGCGCGGCCGCAAGGCATTTCGCGGAATTCGCCGCCAAAAGTGACAACGTGAGCGAAGACGCCGTTGAACACCGTCTGCGCAGGAAGGTCCGCGAACAGTTGACCACCCGCGAAATGGGTGAACTTGAGGCGCTCTTCGATCCCGAAGCACCTCACACACGGACCATCATCACCGTTCTAGAATTGCTCGGAACCCTCGGTGTGCAGTCTGAAACGATCTGGGGCGAAAACACCTGATTTGTGTCCCGCGACCGTAGCTTACTCCCCTGCTAATCTGTGCTTGCACGTGAAGAAATGAGGCCGGCCTCTTCATCCAACCGATGGAGGACCATCATGAAAATCAAAGACGGTCGCAAGACCTTGGCCACGCGCGACGACCTGAAGCGCTTTGGCATCTATGTGAGCAACACGACCCTGCTGCGATGGGAGGCCCGAGGGCGCTTCCCTCGACGCATCAGGATGGCCGGGACAAGCGTTGCGTGGTTCCTGTCCGAAATCGAGGACTGGCTCGCTGAACGCGCCGCCGAGCGTGCCCGCACACATTACGCCGAATACTGATCGGCCTTTTCCACATGACAACCGCCACAGGCTAAGCGCGCCGGTTCGCGCGCGACTGGTGGTGCGAAAAATGAAAGCTAAAACCATGAGACGACACAAGAAAAGAACCGAGTATCCGGCCCTGATAACCGAAGGCGCGCCCGGGCGTGCCGTGCTACAAGACCAGTACGATTTCCTCTGCGATCTCTGGCACGCACCTGCGATGGCGGGCCCCGACATATTCGGGAACCTGTGTTTCCGCCGCAAAGGCACCACCAAGATGATCGACAAATTCGTCGTCATGCACGGGGAAATCAATATCGACCGGCTTCTTCGCCGGTATGACCGGCACCGCTTCGACCAGTATTTCAGCCCAAATGTCTATGCACGGCCCAGCAGGAAAGTGAGGGCCGTGCAGATTTCGACCCTCGGCTGGTGTGACGTGGACGAAGCCGATCCCTTCGCCTTCGACCCGAAACCGTCCGTGGTTTGGCAGACCTCGCCAGGACGCACACAGGCCCTTTGGTTCTGGGACCGCCCGCACACGCCCACGCAGGCGTCGGCTTTTTCGAAGGCGCTCACTTATCGGCATGGCGGCGACAAGGGCGGCAGCGCACCAAACAAGTTGCTACGGTTGCCGGGTTCGTTCAACCACAAGCCGGGGTATGACACGCCGTTCATTCCGCTGGTCCATTTCGATCCGCGACCGATTAAAGTCCGTCCCCAGCTTCTCACGGAGCAAGATGGAAGCCACGGGGCAGAACCCCAAGCTTTGGACATGAACCCCCACGCGCATGATCGCCTCGCGGTCTGGAAAAAATACCGGTCCAAGCTTGGTGTATCGACGAGCCACCTGATCCGGCACAACCGGGTTTTGGCACCTGATCGATCCAATCGGATATTCGCAATGGTTGCGGGCCTTCACGAGGCCGGGGCCACACTCGACGAGATCGCGAGCGTGATTTGGTCCAGTCCGTATTTTCGAGACAAGTACGGAGACGACGAGGAGGCGCTGGAAACCGAGGTGTCGCGGATTATCGCGAAGGTGGAGGCTGGGAAATGACTGCGCATGGCAAGAGGCGTCGCCAGAACGCAAAGGCCACACCATGTCTACCGAAACAGCGGAGCCGCACCGCAAAGCTATCGCGTGTGGCATCTGCAGGGGACGCGATTTCAACGATTACGGCAAAGGCGCTTCAATCCAAAGAGTTTCGGCCGCTGCGATATGCGGTTGACGGCTACCTTGCCGAGGGTCTCACCTTGCTGGCTGGCAAACCGAAAATCGGGAAGTCGTGGATGGCACTGGATTTCGCAATGGCGGTCGCCACCGGGGACGTTGCTCTGGGAAGCGTGAATTGTCGCCGAGGCCCTGTCCTATACTGCGCGCTGGAGGACAACCATCGTCGCCTGAAACGTCGCATGAGCCAGCTTTACGGTGATGTCGAGCACTGGCCGCCAAGGTTACACTTCGCAACGGAGGTCAGGGGCTTGGGTGACGGGCTTGTTGACGATTTGCGCGGCTGGATCGAGGATCATCGCCCAAAACTCGTCATCATCGACACCTTCGCTGGCGTGCGCCCTCGGTCCAGGCGAGAGGGCTATGATGCTGATTACGCGGCTCTGTCGCCCTTGCAGGAAATGGCAGGGCAAATGGGCGTGGCAATCCTCGTGATCCATCACTTGCGAAAAATGCAGGGTGATGATCCGTTCGACATGATTTCCGGTACAACAGGGCTAACGGGCGCGGTCGATACCGCCTTTGTTCTAGCCCGAGGCAAGCAGGGCGTGACTCTATACGGACGGGGCCGTGAAATCGAAGAGATGGAGCAAGCCGTCGAGTTTGTCGGCGGAATGTGGAAGGTGCTAGGCGATGCTGTTGAAGTTCGGCGGTCGGTAGAGCGCAGCGCAATCCTAGAGGTCTTAGAGGGTGTTGATGAGCCGATGGGCCCCAAAGAAATCGCGGGCGCCTTGGGATGGAAAACGGATAACGTCAAGCAACTGCTGTTCAAGATGCACAAGGACGGCGAAATCAAGAAGCAGGGGCGCGGTCGATATTGCGCTGCTGATGAAATGTGACGAACCCGGTAACCTCGGTAACTTGATAACCTACGGACACGGCCAAAGTTATCGGGTTACCGAAGTTATCGATAGTTGCCGGTTTCACGGCTAGGGGCCAAGAACCTCGGTAGTCGATATGACTCCCTGTCTGCCCGCAGAGCGCGAGCCGTCGAAAAAACGCCTCCCCCATACCCCTGTGGTCGCCCTGTGACAGCGCCGCCGGGACGTTGGACAGGACGCCCCGGAGTGACACGCGGACTATGTATCAGTCTGTCGGATGCGAGCCGGACCCGACTAGCTGAACCTTTTCAAGCGGTCCGCATTCGTGCAGGAATTCCGCGTACCGCGCCGGGTTCCACTCGGGTGGCAATCTGCTTGAGCAGGCGTTCTCGCGATCATTCTTGGAACCAGCCCTTTCGGTGGTAATGGCGCAGGACAATCGCGCGATTGTACAAAGGGAAACCCACCCACAAGCCGTTCAGGGTGAAGAATGACAAGATCGCCCACAGCAACATGCCCTTGAACAGGTAATAGAAGGGGCCGAACAGCAGGCACCAAAGTCGGTGCCAGTTGCCGAGAATGACCTTGCGCTGACCGTTGAAGGTCCATGTCGCCTCGATTGTCATTTTGGTAGTCTCCTTGGTCAGAATGTGGCTTGTATCCAATGCGATAAGAAAGTTGTGGGCCTTCGTCAGGATTAACCCCGGTCAACAGCCCATTGGTAGCAGGAGCGGCCATGTGTGTCGTTTCGGGGCGGAGGCGGCGGAATAAGGCAAACAGCGCCTCAGCGGGCCACAAGTCGCCAGCGGCATGATTGTACAGGGTACACGCGGAAAACTGGTGAACCGGCGCTTCTGGCTCATTGTAACGCCGCCGCGCGTGCGTTTCGCTCTACCTGCCGGGGATTTATTGCAGGTCATTCCGAATTGCACACCGGCAGCGCACCATGCGCTTCGACATGTTCCCATATCAGCCGCCGCTCCGCATAGGCGATGTAGGGGCGCAAGATATGAGCCGCAGGATCGATCCCCTCCGGCAGGTGCACCGAAACCCAAAGGCCGGATGTGTCGCCGTCGAACACACCGTGAAATGTGACCCCACCTGCATGACCCTTCTTCCCGGTAACGGCAGACCTGTGAAAGGTCCGTATCCTGTGGCGTATCCCTTTCGCGCCCCATGTCCGACCAATGTAGATCGTGTTGCCCGGATGGCAGCGCGCGATCAAGTACACGCCTGCGCTGTCCGGCAGAGTAGCGCGTTCTTCCCATTCAATTGGCTCGGCGAGCGTCAGCCCCATCCTGCCCCGATCTGCGAGCGCCCTCGCGGTTGACTGGTGATCGGGGTGTTGGAAATCCGCTCTGACACGGACCCTGTGCCTTTAGCCGGAGCCTGTTGTATAACACAGGCACCCCGACCATAGGTCAAAGGTGTTCAGCCGGTTTCCCGGCCTAGTCAGAGTGGGGTTTCCATGCCCCAACATGGCTGCGTCCGCCATGTCGAGATCAGTCATAGCAGCAGATCGAGAAAAGCTAAAGATGCGCTGGGGTTATCCCTGACACGTCAGCGTCGGTCATCTTATCAATCTCCACCAGAAACCTAGGAGACCATCATGGCCGACATCGTGACACTCAAAGCAATCTGCGACGAACTCAAGCTTGACCCCAGCGAGGCTCGCGAACGCCTGCGCGCCGCCGCCAGCGATACCAAGGCGCACCCCGAACTGGCGAAGGTGAGGAAACCTCGCACCCCTTGGCAATGGATGAAGGGGTCTGCCGCAGAGAAAGAAGCGCGGCGAGCCTTGCAATCGAAAAAGGAAGAATAGCTGCACTGAGAAGCAATCAGGAACTTGAACGGGGCGGGCAATTCGCCCCGTTCATTTTTTTTTCATTCGCCAATTCGCCCACTCAGCAATTTTGACCATGCGCCGGCTTCATGAAGTGACACATGCAAACCATCGGGAAACCCGGCTGTGCCGACAATCACCATCAAGAACGCATTCAACTCATGCTTTGAGCGAGCGACTAGGTCAGCCATTGATGAAAGGTCAGTTCCAGAAGGGGTTGGATTGGATTGCGGGTGCGTGTGCCAATCTCCGAAATAGTGCAGCCCGGATTTGTGCAACGTTCTGATCTCCCGACGTTCCGCAAGACGGTCCGCGACAAAAAAGAAACGTCCTCGTCGGTCGGAACGCCTAGGACCGGTTGCCAGCTTGACTTGGATGCATTGACCTTCAACCGCACCAAATAACTGCCCACCAGCTTCAGGCATTTTCGGGTCCAACTGTCGCCATTTAATAAAGTGATCGAGAACATTCTGTTCTAGGGTCAGAAATTGCCCACTTTCTCCAATGGGGTAGAGAATACTCATGCTTTTTCGCAAAAAGCACAATCTCCCTTTTGTCTCCATTCAAATTGCCTCGTTCCACCGAACTCAGGAACGTTAGGAAAGAAATTTAGGAAGTCCGGGGTGAAACGTCCTCCGTGCTCCGATATTTCTTCCTTCGAAGACCAATAAACAGCCTCGGTCCCTGGGTGCACCTCACCAAGCAGTGCTTTCGTTGTGGTCTTCGCTACCAAGGCAGCTACGCCTGACAACGATATTGGACCATATGGTTGAAAGCTGGCTCCACAATGCGGCTGTTTGCGCGTCGTCTCGGTATCCCACTCACAAACGGTTTGTAGCGGCTTACCGAAATGGTCCATTCCGCAGGCGAAACATGGGCCATCGGATCCGATCAATACGGCGTGTCCAGCAACGGAAAATGGCTCTGCCCATCCATAGATCACAGGGGGGAAATCCGCTTCGTTCCTGGTCACTTGGTTAAGCCTGCCTTCTGCCACCCAACTGCCAACCGTGGAAATGATCAAATCGGTGTTTTGGAAAATCTCTGGACGTTTGCCGAATAGTGATTGCCAGCGCTCGGCATAATGCTTGATCGAGCGCATATGAGGGAAATCGCCAGCCAATTTTTCCGCAAGTGACTTGGCTTTAGACGTCCTGACTTGCGTGACCCCGAGCGCATGACGCCCGACATTTGGATAATCCAGAAATTCCGGGTCTACCAACGTGATCGAGCCAACACCCGACTTGACCAGTAGCAGAGCAACCTCGCTTCCCAATGACCCCGCGCCGATCATCAGAACGCGCTTGCCAAACAACGGAGCGACTGCAGGCGAAATCACGCTAAGGAGAAAAGGCCGATAGAGACGTGGCGGGACGCAGGCGCGAAATGCTACCCAAATGATACCCACCAAAAGCCAGGATGCACGATACACGTAGGCGAAAAGACCTACGTCTTTGTTTTTATAGATATTTTGTGGCGCCCGTGAGCGGAATTATACCACCGATATGAGGCTTTTCGAGTTTCGCAACTGTTGGAATGGCGCTCGGAGCGCCGAATTCCATTGCGCTACCCGAGCGATACCCGAGGCTAACAAGTACCGCATCGCACAAACGCGTTGCGCCCACAACCCTTTGAAAAATATCATGAATTTTGGTAGCGGGAGAGGGACTTGAACCCCCGACACGCGGATTATGATTCCGCTGCTCTAACCAGCTGAGCTACCCCGCCCCGAAAAGAGACTGAACAACGCACGCCAACCCGCAAAAAAACCGGGCAACGGACCCCCGGACACTGTACGACCACTGTCCCGTGCATTTTCGTCTGGCGCTTAATAGGTTCACCCCCTGCCCCTGTCAAGAAGGTTCCGCGCCACAGCACCAAAGAAACGCTTCAAGGGCAAAACTTTGCCGCCGGAAAGGTGAAAAATGGAAAGGAAGGGATACACACCCCGGGGGATAACCGCCCGTTAGAGCACTTCCCGAAAAGTGTGAAGCGGTTTTCGGACAAGAAGTGCGGAAATATCAAACAGATAGAGCGTGGTCTTGATTCCATCAGAAACAGACACGCTCTAGAAAGGAAAAACGCGCACCGGCCAGACCGGTGCGCGTCGCCCATTCGCCCGCCCGGGGGGCTTGGCAGGCGAAAACCCGAATGAAGGAAGTTTCAGCGGCAGAGCCGGCCGCGGCCCCTATTTCTCGCCGCTCAGGGTTGCGGCCATATCCACCAGTTGCAGAAATTCGGCGCGATAGCCCAACTCATCCGCGCCCCGCGCCCCGGCGGCCAACTCCCGGATCTGGGCATAGGTCATGTCGGTACCATAGACCGAATGACGCAGTTTCTGCCCGAACGCGGCAACGGCAATGGCAAAGCGCGTGTCATCGCTGGCCGCGCTCAACTGCCCGCGCACCATGTCCCTGGTGATGGGCTGCGAAATCAGGCGCGACACATCCCCATCCGGTGCCTTGTAGCGCAGCTTGAAAAAGCCGATTTCATCGGAAGCCTCACCCGAAACGTCTCCCCCATCAACGCTGACGCTGTTTCCATAGCGCAACGGGTCGATCAGGCGGCTGCCCGCATCCGCAGGAGTCAGTTCATAGAGGGCGGTCACCGTGTGCCCGGCTCCGATATCCCCCGCATCAACCGCATCATTGTTGAAATCTTCCCGGTTGAGGGCCCGCGTTTCATAGCCGATCAGCCGGTATTCCGCCACAAGGGCCGGATTGAATTCGATCTGGATCTTCACATCCTTGGCAATGGTGGTCAGCGTGGCCCCGATTTCCTCCACCAGCACCTTGCGGGCCTCCCGGAAACTGTCGATGTAATAGGCGGTACCATTGCCATTCTGGGCCAGGGCCTGCATCAGGGAATCGTTCAGATTGCCGGTACCGAACCCGAGCACCGACAAGAAGGTACCCCCCTCCCGCTTGCGCTCGATGAACTGCTTGAGTTCCGCATCCGAGGACAGACCCACGTTGAAATCCCCATCCGTCGCCAGAAGAACGCGGCTGATACTGCCCTCTACCCGGCTCTGCTCCGCCAGCCGATAGGCCAGTTCAATGCCCTGTGCCCCCGCCGTTGATCCCCCGGACTCCAGACGTTCGAGCGCCCCCAGGATCGCCGCCTTGTCCGATGCCGGGGTCGGCTCCAGCACCGTGCCTGCCGATCCCGCATAGGCCACGATGGAAATCGTATCGGTATCGTGCAACTGGTCCACCACCAGCGCCAGGGCCCGTTTCAGCAGGGGCAACTTGTCCGGGCTGCTCATGGAGCCGGAAGTATCAACGAGGAAAACCAGGTTGACCGGACGCCGTTCGTCGGCAGGGGGCACATAACCCTTGATACCGATCCGCATGATCTGCGTTGCATTGTTCCAGGGGGAAGGGCTGATCTCGATCTGGGGCAGGAACGGGGATTCCAGACTGTCCGGACGGGCATAATCATAGGAAAAATAATTGACCATTTCCTCGATCCGCACCGCATCGGGCTCCGGTAGCCGTCCCTCATTCAGGGCCCGCCGGATATAGGCATAGGATGCCGTGTCCACATCGATGGAAAAGGTGGAAACCGGATCCGTCTGAACGGATTTGACCGGGCTTTCTTCGAAAGCGGCAAACCGGTCCCCGCTGGGCGTGGTGGCGTCAAGAGTGCCAATTTCCGTGCTGACCGAATAGGAATCCTGCATCGGCGCAACCACCCCCCCCAGCGGCGCCCCCGCCGTCTTGCGCATCTGAACGACACTCGGGGCCTGCACCACCGATGGGGCAACGGGTTGCGGCGCAGGTGGAGCACTCTCGACGGACGGCTCCGCAACGGGTGCCAGAACGGAAGGAGACGATGTGTCCGCAGGAGAATTGCTGGCCTGCCCGGCAATCTCCCCATCCGCAGAATCATCTGCCTCCGGGGATTCCTGCTGCACCGGAAGTTGTGTCAGATCCGGCAGGGTAACAACAGGCGTCAGCGCCGTGTTCTGGAACAGGAATACGCCCAGGGGCAGAAGCAGAAGGCCACTCAGGGTGGCAGCGACGGGAAAACGAGCATTCATGGGAACAAGTCCTTTGATCCGGTTGATGATGGACATGGGACGCTTGCCCGCTGCCATTCCTTTGGTCGGATCCGAACTTTTTTTCGCCTCACCGGAAACGGCATCGAATTCCGCCAATGCCCTTTCCAGCGCCCGCCCACGCGCAAAATTGCCGGGCCGCGGGGTTTCAATCCGCCCCAGCGCCTCCAGGTGCTCCTGCAGCTGTTCCTCGGTGATTTCGTGCGTTTTCCTGCTCATAACAATTTCTTCAGCTTCTTTTTTGCCGCATGGATATGGCCCGATACTGTGACCTCACGACATTCCATGATTGCCGCCGCCTCCCCGTGACTTTTCCCCTCCCCGTATACCAGCAGCATGGCATCCCGCTGCCGGTCCGGCAGTGCCCGCACCGCTGCCCAGATCTCCCGCTGCATGACACTGTGTTCCTGCCCCGGCTCCATTTGTGACAACGCCGTTTCCTTGAGTTCGCGCGCCTGCCGGCTCTGGCGCATCCGGAACCGCTGCAGGTCATGCACCCCGTTCAGAACCACCCGGTAAAGCCAGGTGGAAAAGGCCGCCCGTCCGTCATAGCTGCCAATAATCCGGGCCAGCTTGATGCAGACATCCTGCGCCACGTCCTCGGCATCCTCACGCACCCCCAGCCATTTGTAGGCAATGGCAAAGATGAAATCATAATGTTCCCCGACCAGTTGCGCGAAGGCTTCCCGGTCGCCTGCAGCTGCCCGACGAGCAAGCGCACGTCCCGCGCCTTCCCGCTCGGGAACCGCTGCCGGCCTGTCAGCGCTCAACACCGCCTCTGGCATGTCGTCCGGGATCACCTTGATGTTTCCATTGCAGTTGAGACGTTCAGGCAACGCCATTCCTTTAGTCGTCCGAAAAAAATATTGCGACGCCGGACCGGACGGCTTTGCACATGGACGCAGAACCAATGTCTGATTTCCCGCCCCGCAAGAATCTGCGGGGCACCCGAAAGGTGCCTCAACTGACGCGGGCCACGCAATATTGCGTAATACCTTCCAGAATGTCGCGAAGCCCGGAAGGCGCGAAAGGCGCCAGGGCCTCCCGGGCCTTCAGGGCATGATCGAGCGCCCGGGCAATGGCCGCATCAAGCCCCCCATAACGCTGAAGGATATCGAGCACCCGCGCCAGCATCTGTTCATCCGCTGCCCCGTTGCCAAGGGCAGATGCCAGAAAGTCCCGCTCCTTCCCATCAGCCTCTTTCAGGGCAAGAATGATGGGCAGGGTCATCTTGCCCTCCCGCAGGTCATCCCCGGTATTCTTGCCCATGTCTCCCCGGACGCCCCCATAATCCAGCACGTCGTCCACGATCTGGAACGCAAGACCCAGCTCGCGTCCGTAAAGGGCCATTGCATCCTGCTGGTCCCGCGTTGCTCCCCCCGCCATGGCTCCCACCCGGGTAGCTGCCTCGAACAGGGTGGCGGTCTTGGCGGTAATGATCTCCATATAATCCTTTTCGCTGGTATCCAGCTTTCCCGCCCGTGCAAGCTGGAACACTTCCCCCTCGGCGATCACCGCAGCGGCCTCCGAAAGCGTGCGCAGCGCCGTCAGATCCCCGGTTTCAACCATCATCATGAAGGCCTGACCAAGCAGGAAATCCCCCACCAGCACGCTGGCCTGGTTGCCCCATATCTTGCGGGCCGCCGGCTGTCCCCGCCGCATTTCGCTTTCATCCACCACATCGTCGTGCAGAAGGGTGGCATTGTGCATGAACTCCACCGCCGCCGCGTAATTGATCTGGTTGCCGTTGGGATGGGCAAACATGCGGGCACTGATCAGGGTCAGCATGGGACGCAGACGTTTTCCTCCCGCTTCGATCAGGTAAGAGGAAATTTCGGGCACCATCGCCACGTGGGAGCGCACCCGCTCAAGGATCTGCCCGTTGACCGCTTCCATATCCGTCGCGGTAACCTCCATCAGGCGGGCAATCACCTCTTCCCCCGTTTCCAGCTGCGTATCCATCCGGTCCTGTCTTTTCCTTTGTTCCGGGCGCTGCAAATTTTCACCGCCCGCCTTGAAAAAAGCGATACATGCCTGTTTCCTTATACCGTTGCTGCCGCCACCACAAACACGCAGTACCCGCCCCCAGCGTACAATTTTGTCGCACCCGCCCCGGAAGGACACCATGCCCGACAATTCCACCACCAGTGACGACTTTCTTGGCGGACGCCTCACCCTTTTGCAACCCGTCAACGGTTTCCGGGCCGGCATCGACACGGTTCTTCTTGCCGCCGCCGTGAACCCCGCGGCTACAGCGATCCTTGAACTTGGCACCGGAGCGGGAATTGCCGCGTGCTGCGTTCTGGCAGACCTGCCGGAACCCCGCATGGATCTGGTGGAGCAGAACAAAACGATGCTGGAACTTGCCCGGCACAACCTGCGCAACAGCGGTTTTGCGGATCGGGCACGCCTGATCCACTTGGACCTCACCGTCAAGGGCAGCCAGCGCAGCGCCGCCGGGATGGGCCGCGACCATTATGACAGCGTCATTGCCAACCCGCCCTTTTTTCCCCTCGGTGCGGCCGTGCCTGCCCCCAATGGTCCCCGCGCCACGGCCCGCCACATGCCCCCCGGCGACCTTGAAAAGTGGATTCGGACGGCCACCGCCAGCGTACGCCCGGGCGGCGAAGTGATCTTCATTCACACCGTGCAATCCCTGCCCGCCCTTCTCAAGGGGTTTTCCGGCCGTTTCGGCGCCATCACCATCCTGCCCCTGGTTTCCCGACCGGACGAACCGGCCAACCGATTGCTGATCCGCGGCATCAAGGGATCCCGCGCCCCCCTGAACCTCCTCTCCGCACTGGTGCTGCACGAAAGGGAATCGGGCGCCTTTCAGGAACTGCCAAAAGCCATATTTTCCGGCAAGGCCCGCCTGAACTGGTAGCACGGGCCGCCCCGGACGTCCCCGCATGGCTTTCCGGTTTCCCCATTCTCGCTGGCGCCCCCTTTCTGCGGACCGGAAATTCACGGGAACACTGGAAATGAAGCGCCAACGCACCTAGGTTAGAAAACCACAAAGGCCCTCGTCCCCATGGAGACATCAATGTCCGCACAATCCGACAACACCATCATGGCCACCCTTTCCAATGCCTGGGAAAACGTCCTGACTAGCCTGGGCGGGGGCGGCACCGTCATTCCTGTTGTTCGCATGCATGGCGTGATTTCTCCGGAAAACAGGCCCGGCCGCATCAATCTGGAACGCTTCAATCCCATTCTGGAAAAGGCCTTCGGCATCAAGCGCGCACCGGCAGTGGCCATCGTGATCAATTCCCCCGGCGGCTCCCCGGTCCAGTCCCGCCTGGTGGGCAACCGCATCCGTGAGCTGGCCGACCTGAACGACAAGAAGGTGCTGGTTTTCGTGGAGGACGTGGCCGGATCGGGGGGGTATTTCATATCCGTGGTCGCGGACGAGATTTTTGCCGATCCCTCCTCCATCGTCGGCTCCATCGGCGTCATCATGACCGGGTTCGGATTTTCCAAGGCCATCGAAAAGGTAGGGATCACCCGGCGCGTCTATACGGCCGGAAAGAGCAAGTCGACCCTTGACCCCTTCCTGCCGGAAAAGAAGGCGGATGTGGAACGGATCAAGAAGGTGGAGGAAGATATTCACCAGGTCTTCATCGACTATGTCATTCAGCACCGCGGCGACAAGCTCAACGCCCCGGACAGCAAGCTGTTCACCGGCGAATGGTGGCCCGCCCTGCGCGGGGTCGAACTGGGGCTGGTGGATGCCATAGGTGACATGTACACCGTTTTGCGCGAACGCTTCGGAGAGAATGTCAAGCTCAAGCACATCACGCCCCGCAGGCCGTTTTTTTCCCCGCCCCGCATCGGTCTGGACGCCAGCATGCTGTCCGCCACCCTGCCCGCGGACATGATCAGCGCGCTGGAAGAACGTGCCCTTTGGTCCCGTTTCGGACTGTAGAATTCCATGAGTGCGATCCTGCTGCGCCTGCTGATCTATGCCATAATCGGCGGCATGATCTATTTCAGCATCAAGCGCATCCTGAGCGACTGGAAAAAGCAGTTCCGGGCCGACGACCAGTCCCGGCGCGAAAGGGATCGCCACGAGGCGCAGCGCCCGGATGTCGTGACCCTGAAAAAGGACAAGGATGGCGTGTTCCGTCCCGACAGCACCGGCAAAAGCGGCCAGAAACGGGACCGGGAACGGCCCGACTGAACCAACGGCAAAACGTGCCCCCCGGACCCTGCGGCAATAGCGAAACCGGTTTTCACTCGGCCCTGCGCTGCAACGACAGGCGCAGAATGACATAACCCGCCACCGCCGAAACCAGAGAACCCACGATGATGCCCAGCCGGTCATTCATCACCACCGTCGTTGCCCCGCCCTGCTCGAAGGCAAGGGAGGAAATGAACAGGCTCATGGTAAAACCGATTCCGCACAGCACGCTCAGACCATACATCTGAAGCCAGCTGACATTTTCAGGAAGCCGGGCAATGCCCGACTTCACAGCGACCCACACCATGGCGAAAATGCCCAACTGCTTGCCAAGGGCCAGACCCAGCGCAATTCCCAACGGTACCGGGGACAAAAGATCGGAAAAGCTCAGCCCCGCCAGGCTGATTCCGGCATTGGCAAAGGCAAAGACCGGCAGGATGACAAAGGCCACCGTCCCATGAAGATCGTGTTCAAGGCGAAGAAGCAGGGGCTTTTCCCCTTCCGCACCCTTTGAATTGGGGATGAACATGGCCAGAAGGATCCCCGCAAGCGTGGCATGGATACCCGACTTCAGAATCGCCACCCACAACACGATACCCACGAGAATATAGGGCGTGGCAAGGGTCACACCGCGCCGGTTCAGAACGAAAAGAACCACCATGGCCAGCCCCGCCAGCGCAAACATCCACACCGACAGATCCCCCGAATAGAAAATGGCAATGATCACGATGGCCCCGATATCATCAATGATGGCCACCGCCAGCAGAAACAGTTTCAGGGCAGCGGGCACCCGCTTTCCCAGCAGGGAAATGACCCCCAGAGCAAAGGCGATGTCGGTGGCCGCCGGAATGGCCCACCCCTTCATGGCTGCCGGATCACCGTAATTGATAGCCGTATAAATCAGAGCCGGAACGGCAATGCCCGCCACTGCGGCCAGCGCCGGCAACACGATGTTGGAAACCGACGAAAGCTGCCCGGTCAGCACCTCACGCTTCAACTCCAGCCCGACCAGAAAGAAGAACACCGCCATCAGGGCATCATTGACCCACAGCAACAAGGGCTTGGCCAGATAGAAGGAGCCGATACGCAGCTCAACCGGCGTGGCCAGAAGCATGTCGTAATAGGGATTGAGACTGGTATTCTTTGCGATTAACGCCAGAATAAGGGCACCAACAAGCAGAAAACCGCCTGCAGCCTCCAGTCGCATGAATTTCTGTATGACGGACACGAAGGAAAACTCCTGAAATTTTGATGTTCCACCTGTGCAGGTAAAGATTTGCTGCAAGAATACAAGCAGACATTTAAAAAATCTTTTTCCTGCCATACGTGTTACGCATCA
>JALWTJ010000293.1 GCA_027082895.1 Hyphomicrobiales bacterium
CGTTCATGTTCGCATTTCCCCTCGGGGCTTTCCGGACGCCCCAAACGGGCGACCTATATCGGGGATATATATACCGTGCGTGAACAATACAATAAGGGCGGGCCCATATTTTTCCGGGGTGGCAGTGGCATCTTTTTCAATGGTTGATATCCTGTGAACAGGAAGGCATATCCCCGTTCGTCTATGCCTGTTGCACGATGTCGGGCGCCTGCTCCCGGATTTTTGCGATGGACCAGCCAGCAAGTTCGTCGCTGGCCGCCGCAACAAAGAAGGGGTTGAGATGCCCGGCGCGGCACTGGCCATAGGTGAGGGTTTTTCCCTCGAGAGTTCGAACCGCGCCTCCAGCTGCTTCAAGCACCGCCTGACCGGCGGCCGTGTCCCATTCGCAGGTGGGAGAAAGGCGCGGATAGATCTGGGCCTCCCCCCCGGCGAGGGAGCAGAACTTGAGTGATGAGCCGACGCAGACGGGCGGTTGCCCGCTCAGGCTTCGGCAAAGATCGTCCAGCTTTTCGTGGCGATGGGAGCGGCTGGCCACGAACCGCAACGGGGCTTTGGGGTTGGTTGCAATGGCGGTTCTTCCGGCAAGGGCCTGCCCGTTGACGCGGCTGACAAAGGCACCGGTGCGGCCGCCCTCGAACAGCTTGCCCGTTACGGGCTCAAGAACCACCCCGAGAATGGGTCGGCCATGGTCAATCAGGGCAATATTGACCGTGAACTGCCCGTTGCGGCTGACAAATTCCCGCGTGCCATCCAGAGGGTCCACGATAAAAAAGCGGGTTCCAAGGCTTTCCGGATCGTGCCCCTTCCCGGCGCAATCCGCTTCTCGTTCCTCTGACAGAACGGGAAGACCAAACGGTTTCAGGTGCCCGAGAATGATCGTTTCGGCCTCCCGGTCGGCTGCCGTGACCGGTGTGCCGTCGGACTTGCGGGATACATCAAACCCCTTGCGATAGATGTCCATGATCCGCGCGCCCGCTTCCATGGCAGCGTTACGCATGCGCATGGCCACGTCATCGAGGGGAGGGGGCTGGGGAGAGGCTGGAGGAGGGGACAGGGAAGATGTCATTGCGCATCCGGCGTTCTGGCCGCAGCCCGTTAAAGGTTCCCCAGAACTATCTGCTGACGCCATTTCCCCGTCAACTGGTCTTTTGGGCTTCTCCCGGACTCCATGTTGCCAACCGGCACGGAGGGGCGGCTGCAAGCGGTTCAGGTTCCGGATACTGTTGCCGCCCCCGTATCCGGCCTTGCCGCAAGCCCCGGCCGCGGGCGCAAGGTTTGATGTTGCGCCCTTCCGCTGGCCAGAAGAAAGGCGCCCGTTTCGGCACGGCGATTGCTCAGCTGCCAGTTGAACTGGCCGAAACCTTGCTGCAGGTAGGGCAGAAGGGGGGCGCCAAGCCCGCCGGAAAGATGCAGCACATCGTCGGCAGCTTCTCCGGGGACACTCCGTGTCAGGGACAGGGCCACCCTTCCAATCTCCAGTGCTGCCTCTTTCATCAGGCAGCGGCAGTAGGGGTGCCCCGCGCGGGCACCTTCCACCACCAGTGGCGCAAACCGACCGAAATCTGCCGGCTCCGCATTGGCCTGCCAGCGAATGACCCGTGTTGCGTCGGGCCCGATTTCGTCCAGCAGTGGAACCAGGGGAGCCGGATCAAAAGGCCGGTCCGTTTCCACCCGGTCCAGATATTTCAGATAGTCCGAAAAGACCTGAAAGCCGATCCATGCGCCGCTTCCCGCATCTCCGGCCGGAAAGCCCCAGCCACTGACCGACTGCACCGTACCATCCCGGTGCAGGCGCAGGGCGGCGACCCCGGTACCCACGCTGATCAGGCTGCCCGCCTTGCCATCGGTTGCTGCCAGCAGGGCCACATATCCGTCCCCCGCGATATGAACGGCATGAAAATCGCTCAATTGACGTTTGAGACTGTCAAGACGGCGGGAAAAACCGGCCCCCGCAATTCCGGCCCCCACAATGGTGCGGGATATGTCCGGCATGTGCGTTCCCCGCATTTTGGCGATTTCTTCCCAGATATGCCAGATTACCTCCGCGCTTCTGTCCGCCCCCAGGGACAAGGCCCCCTTTGGCCCGGTGGCGTGGGCAAGTTCCTGTCCCGTGGCGTCCATCAGTGCACCGCGGCTGCCGGTGCCCCCCATGTCCAGACAAAGATAATGGATGTCGTGATCGTTCATGATCGCTGTTCTCGTCGGTCCCGTCTTCCTGACTGCTCACCATAAAGGCCGTTGTTCCCTGTAACGCAGGATGTGCCATCCTCTATCATGCCGTGTACAGGCTGCCCATGAGTGTTGCAATATAGGTTTCTATTTGGTAGCATTTTGGTATGAAAAAGGAAGATGTTTGTTGCTGAAATCCTCCGACAGTTCCCAAATGACCAACAGCACCTCCGACAAACCGGCAACCGAGGGCCGCAGCCTCCGGTTCTGGCACCTGGAAACATGGCCCCCCCGTGACATCATGGAGGCCCTTCTGGGAGGGCAATATGCGGCGTTGGCTACCGTGGCACAGGCCATTCCGGCGCTGGAAGATGCTGCAGGGCAGGCGGTGCAACGTCTGGAATCGGGGCAGGGGCGCATCATTTACGTCGGGGCGGGAACCTCGGGCCGCCTTGCGGTGCTCGATGGCACGGAAATGACGCCCACCTTCGGTTGGCCTGCCTCCCGGCTGGCCTATCTGTTTGCCGGCGGGGACACCAACCCCGAGCGTGCCGACGAAGGTGCCGAGGATGATGCCCGGGCCGGCCGGGAGCGCATGGCCGGCCTGCAGCCGACCCCCCAAGATGTCGTTCTGGGCGTGGCCGCTTCGGGCAGCACACCCTTTACCTGTGCCGCAATAAACATCGCCGGGGACGCCGGAGCGCTGACCGTGGGCTTTGCCAACAATGCCAGCGCTCCCCTTCTGGCTGCCGCCGACCATGCCATTTGCCTGCCCACCGGCCCCGAAGTGCTGGCCGGATCGACCCGCCTTGCCGCGGGCACCAGCCAGAAGGCGGCCCTGAACCTGTTTTCCACTACCCTGATGATCGGGTTGAACAGGGTGCATGCCGGGCACATGGTGGACATGCAGGTGAGCAACGAAAAATTGCAGGCGCGGGCCCGCAACATGGTGGTGGACATTACCGGTTGCACGCCGGAAGCCGCGCAGAAGGCCCTCGCTGCGGCAAACGACAATGCCAAGCTGGCCGTCCTGCTGGTGCAGGGGCTCGACGTGACCCGGGCCCGGGAGCGTCTGCGCCGGTGCAATGGCAATCTTGCTGCCGCCCTCGAGCAGGAAAAATCCGAAAAAGAAAATGGGGGGACAGACGGGCAATGAACCGTTCACGCCGGCCGAAGAACGGCCCCATCCTTGCGCATTCAGAAAATAGCGGTCTTTCCGGGTTCCATCGGGAAAGCCGAAAGCCCTTCAGCATGGGAGTGATCGATGGCTGATGCCGAAAAAATGCCACAGGGACAAGAACCCCGAGTGGATGAAACCCACATGCGCGCCGAGATTTGCGAGATCCCTCAGGCTCTCGCCCGTCTCCTTGACCGGTCCATGGAGGCGGTCGAACGGGCCGCTGCCCGTCTGCGGGAAAAGAACCCCGGGCTGATCGTGAGCATTGCGCGCGGATCCTCGGACCACGCGGCTACCTTCCTCAAATATGCCATCGAGATTCATGCCGGGGTTCCGGTGGCTTCGCTGGGGCCTTCGGTGGCCTCCGTGTTCGGCGTCAGTCTTGATCTGGGCAGGGCAGCCACCCTGTCCATTTCCCAGTCGGGGGCCAGCCCCGACATCATTGCTGCCACGCGCATGGCCGGGGAGTCCGGAGCCCTTACCCTGGGGTTGACCAACCAGCAGACATCGCCCCTGGGCGATGTGGTGGACCACGCCATTGACATTTGCGCCGGCCCTGAACGCAGCGTCGCTGCCACCAAAAGCTTTGTTTCTTCCATAGCCGCCGGTCTGGCCCTGCTGGCCCACTGGCAACAGGACACGGCCCTTCTTGATGCCCTGCGCGCTCTTCCCGACCAGGCGCAGGAAGCCCTTTCTTGCCGCTGGGAAGGGGTGGAGGAAGCGCTGGATGCATCCGATTCCCTTTATGTGCTGGGCCGCGGCCCCTCCTGGGCCATTGCCAATGAAGTGGCGCTGAAATTCAAGGAAACCTGCTCCCTGCACGCCGAAGCCTACAGTTCCGCCGAGGTCATGCATGGGCCCATGGCCCTTGTGCAGTCCGGGTTCCCCCTGCTGACCCTTTGCGCCCGCGATGCAGCGCGCGAAACTGCCATTGGCGCATCGGAAAAGCTGGCAGGGGAGGGGGCCGCCGCCTTCATTACCGCCCGCGACGTGATCCGTTCCCGTTCCATCGAATTCGTGGATACGGGCCATCCGCTGACCGACGCCCTGTGCCTGGTCATTCCTTTTTACGTCTTTGTCGAAGCCCATGCGCGGCACCGGGGCCTCAATCCGGATCAGCCCCCCCTGTTGCGCAAGGTAACCCGAACCCGGTGAGTGCCCCCAATGAATGAACAATGCGAATTTTCTGCCCCGCGGATTTTTGACGGCGAGAACTGGCATGTCGATTCCCGACTGGTGACAGTCAATGGCCGTATCGAGTCCATCGAACCGGGCGCACATGTACAGCAGAGCACGGGCAAACGGTGTACAAACGGTATGCTGGTGCCCGGTTTCGTTGACATTCAGGTCAATGGGGGCGGGGGTGTTCTGCTCAACGAGCAGACGGACCTTGCCGCCATCCGGACCATCTGCTCCGCCCACGCCCGTTTCGGGTCCACATCCGTTCTGCCCACCCTGATCACCGACACGCCCCGGGTGCGTAACGCCGCCATTGCAGCGGCCATTGATGCGCAGAAACAGCGGGTGCCCGGTTTTGCCGGTCTGCATCTGGAAGGGCCGCATCTGAGCATTGCCCGCAAAGGGGCTCATGATCCATCCCTGATCCGTCC
>JALWTJ010000294.1 GCA_027082895.1 Hyphomicrobiales bacterium
ATCCTGCTGCTGGTTTCGCGATTGCTGCATCCGCTGGGCCTGCACCCCGAAAGGGGCAACCATCCCTTGCGCATCCTCTCCGGCATGCTGACCATGGCAACCTTTGCCCTGAGCGCTGCTGCCATCCTGTGGCAGTTGCTCACCGCATGAGCGGCAACCTTCCCCGCCCGGAGACGATAAACGGGGACCGGAGAACCTCTTTTTTTTTCCAATGTCGAAAATGGCCCTTGCTGTTCGTCCTGACTGTGTCAACCTGATCAACAGGTTGTCCGTTCAACCCCGAAAAAAAGGAAACACCATGAAATATCTCGCCCTGATCTATTCCGCCCCCAATACCGGCCCCGCCCCCAACACACCCGAATTCGGCGAATTCATGGGCGCCTATCAGGCCGCAACCCGAACCTATCAGGAAGATGGCGTGCTTCTGGCCGGCGAAGCCCTGCAGGATACCAGCACCGCCACCAGCATCCGCATCCGCAACGGCAAGAGGGAAACCATGGACGGCCCCTTTGCTGAAACCAAGGAACAGCTGGGCGGCTTCTACATATTTGAATGCGCCAATATCGACGAAGCCATCAGATATGCGTCCATGATCCCCACCGCAACCTATGGCACGGTGGAGGTCCGCCCCATCATGGAAATTTCAAAAGACTAGGTGGCCGGACATCCCGACAACCAGGCCGGAACGGGCCCACACATAAGAAAGGGTAACGCCATACCGCCACCGCCGGAAAACGAGAAGGACATACACCGGCACCTGGACCGGCTGGCCCGCAAGGAACGGGGGCGGCTTCTGGCCGCCCTCATCGCCCATCTGAACGATTTTCAGCTTGCCGAGGACGCCTTTCAGGATGCTTTGGAACGGGCCCTGCACCACTGGCAGAAAAACGGCCTGCCCCGCTCCCCCGCCGCATGGCTTTTCCAGACGGCCCGCCGCCGGGCCATCGACACCCTGCGCCGCACGGCCAATTTTCATTCCAAGCAACAGGAAATTGCCTATGAAACCCGCCTGAACGGCCTGATGGCACAGGACAGGGCGGAAATGGCCATGCAGCAGGCTCCCGCCATTCCCGATGAACGGCTGCGTCTGATCTTTACCTGCTGCCACCCTGCCCTGGATAAAAAATCCCGCATCGCCCTGACCCTTCACACCCTGGGCGGACTGACCACGAGCGAAATCGCATCCGCCTTTCTGGATACCATCCCCACCATGGCGCAGCGCCTGGTGCGAGCCAAGCGCAAGATCCGGCAGGCTGGGATTCCATTTGCGATCCCCGGCAAGGAGCAGCTCGAAGAACGACTCGATACGGTTCTCAGCGTCATCTACCTGATTTTCAACGAAGGCTATTTCTCCGCCCATGGCGACAGCCCTGTTCGCACCGCCCTTTCCGCAGAGGCCATGCGCCTTGCACGCATCCTGCTCGCCCTTGTTCCCGATCAGCCCGAGATCGAGGGATTGATGGCCCTGATGCTGCTGCATGATTCACGTCGCGCCGCCCGTTTTGATGCCACCGGTGCCATGGTCGCCCTCGAACAACAGGATCGCAACCTGTGGCACAAAGAAAGCATCCGGCAGGGTCTTGCATTTCTTGATGCGGCCATGTCCCGGCATGCTCCCGGCCCCTTTCAGATACAGGCCGCCATCTCCGCCCTGCACGCCCGTGCACCGGACCACACCCGGACCGACTGGCCCCAGATCGCTTCTCTTTACAAGGAACTGGCGCGCTACCGGCCCAACCCGGTCGTTCAACTCAACCGCATCGTCGCCCTGTCCTATGTGGAAGGCCCAAAAGCCGCCCTCCTCCATCTGAAAGAAGTGGAAGACGCCCTGTCAGACTATCAGCCCCTGCATGCTGCCCGCGCCGACTTTCTCCGCCGTGCCGGACATGTCACAGAGGCTGAAAAGGCCTATCAGCGGGCCATCGAACTGGCGGGCGAAGAAACCGTTCGCATGTTCCTGCAACGAAAGCTGGGGCAGATGCTGCGCGCCAGCAACTAGAGCGTGTCTGTTTCTGATGGAATCAAGACCACGCTCTATCTGTTTGATATTTCCGCACTTCTTGTCCGAAAACCGCTTCACACTTTTCGGGAAGTGCTCTAGCTGCCTTGCTCCAGCAGGAAGCCTGCCGCTTCAGGATTTCCGTTCCATGGGTGCCTGTCCCACCATTTTCTCGATCCGCTGACGTTCAAGCATCAGCTTCTTCTGGTAGCGCCCCTGCACCAGATCCACCGCCACCATCACGAACAGGACAAAGTAGAAGGTGGACTTGGCCATGGGCAGGACGTCGTAGCCGAACAGCCGCAGATGGGCCAGATGCCCGCCATCCGATACCAGAAGAATGCCCACCAGCAGCAGGATGAACAGCCCCAGAACCTCGTACATGCGATTGCGGTCCAGAAACTCGGCCACCAGATCCGAAATGAAGATCATGGCCACCCCGGTGATCAGAATTCCCGCCGCCATGACCCAGAACACATTGGTCAGCGCCAGGGTGGACAGGATGGAATCAAAGGAAAAAACCAGATTCATGGACACGATCCAGAAGATGGCACTGCCCACCGACCGGCGCGGCCCCTCTTCCTCCTCTTCATGCTGGGAAATGGAAATCATGTGAAAGATTTCCCGGATGGCGGTGTAAAGGATCACACCGCCCCCCACCAGAACGATGAGGGCATGCAGGTTGACCTGCATTTCGATCTTGTCCGTCCATTCCAGCACGAAAAACGGCGACTGAAACAGCTGGATTGCCTGCAGGATGACGAACAGCAACCCGATGCGCAGCACGATGGCCACACCCAGCCCAACCCGGCGCACATAGGCCTGCTTGTCCTCCTGCACCTTCTTGGATTCAAGGGAAATGTACAACAGATTGTCGAAGCCGAGCACCGCCTGTAACAGGATCAGCATTACCAGCGTGAACCAGTTTTCCAACGACAAGAGTGAGGCCATTCTTCATGCTCCGCAGGCGAAAGGGAAATTGTAATCCGCCTTGGATACAAAACAATGGCCTCAACTGCAATCTGCATCCGCATCTGCCCCGAAACGGAGCACATGGATCGCTTTTTGCAAAAATGCTACAGCCCCAGATCCATCAGAGCAGCAATCTGGGAACGGCCGGTCCCGGCAACAATCCGACCCAATTCCGTATTCCCCTTCATCATGACAAGGGTCGAACGGCGTGGAATGGCCAGCTGCGCCACCAGATCCCCGGACCGGTAGGTATCCCAGTCCACCCGGAGAATCGGAATGTTGTTATAGGCTTCATTTTCCGCCTGCAGGGCATCCAGCACCCGCGCCTGCGCCTTGCAAGTAGTGCACCATGTTGCGGAAAAATCGAGCAGATACGGCTTGCCCGACTCAACGGCCGCCTGAAGCGCGGCCGGATCATAGGTGATCACGTTACCGGCAAGAACCGGCAGGCTGACAAGAGCCATAGCCCCGGCAAGGCCAAGGCCAAACAGTTTGCGGCGGTTGAAGAGTGCAATATGCGTCATGTGGATAGGTTCCTTTTTCAGATGATAACGGATAGATCAACCAGCCAGTTGGGCAGGTTCTGCACCGCCCAGGCCTCCGCCAGCCGATCCAGATGAAAAACGATTCCAACCCCCACCACCAGCAGACCGATCCCCAGAATGGTCTTGGCGTGAGGGGCAATCCTGTTCAGAAAATCACGCCGCGTTCCGATCAGTCCGCGCGCGCCATAGCTCAGCCCCAGCATCACCGTGGCCGCGCCAAGGGAAAACACCAGCATGATCATGAAGGCATAGCCCAGATTCTCCCCCTGAGCGGCAAATCCGATCGCAGCCCCAAGGGTCGGCCCGATACAGGGGGACCAGGCCAGCCCCAGTAGGCCCCCGGCCAGCGCTTCCCCGCCCAGTCCGCGCGTTTCCACCCGCGAAATGGCAACATTGCTGCCCCCCGCAAGACCCCCGGCCACGCGGGCAAACTGCTCCTGGGCCCGGGGCACGATCATGATCAGGCCGAACCCGATCATCAACCAGCCCGTGGCAAGGGAAACATCCTCCTGCTGCAGGCCCACCGCCCGCGTCAGCCAGAATACCGATATGCCAACAAGGGTAAAACTGATGGTCATGCCGGCAGCCATGGCCACGGGTCCCAACGGGTGCCGGGCAACCGCCCCCGCAGCAATCAGCGGCAAAAGAGGCAGGACACACGGATTGATCAGTGTCAGCAACCCCGCCCCATAGGCCAGAAAAATATCAAACACGTTATACCGCCCCTCGGTTTTCGCGACAAAAATCACCACAGCCCCGCATGAATGAGCTGGATAAGGATGCAGCTTGTTAGAACGGCAGCAGCCCATGGAGCCAATAACGCATGGTCACAACAGCGTGACTGTAACAGTTTGTAACAAGTCCGAAGAAATCGCCCCGACGCACCCCGAGCTGCAAACCATTACGGATGGCGGAACGACGTCCCCCATCCCGCCAAAGCCCGCCTGACGTGAAACATGGGCCTAACGCGCCGTCCAGCCGCCATCAATGGCAATGGACGTACCGGTAATGGAGCGGGCCAGATCACCACACAGGTAAAGGGCCAGTTCCGCCACCTCCTCGATGCGCACGAACTGCCCGGTGGGCTGGGGCGCCAGCATGATCTGCCTTTTCACCTCCTCCCGGGAAATGTTGTGGGCCCGCGCCTGATCTTCCAGCTGCTTTTCCACCAGCGGTGTCAGCACATAGCCCGGACAGATGGCGTTGACCGTTATGCCCTGCTCCGCCACCTCCAGCGCCACAGTTCGGGTCAGCCCCATCACCCCATGCTTGGCCGAGACATAGGCCGCCTTATAGGGAGAAGCCACCAGCGCATGGGCCGAAGCAATATTGATGATGCGCCCGTTCTGCCGGCTCTTCATGTCCGGCAGGGCGGCACGGATGGTTTCAAAAGCCGCATCCAGAATGATGGTACGCACCCGCTCCCAGTCC
>JALWTJ010000295.1 GCA_027082895.1 Hyphomicrobiales bacterium
GTGTTGCATTAAAGGGCAGGCCGGAAAGGCAACGATGGGTCAGGCCAGCCTGCCCTTTAATGCAACACCGGCCACATAGGTTTCAAGGATGGATCTGTCATCGCCCAGTGTCTGCAACACGAACAACTGTTCGGGCAGGGACGTGACCGTCTGCTGCCGCAGGGCCATCTCCGGGGTCGCCCCATGATCAAGAACCACCAGATCCGCGTCGCTCCCCGGCTCCAGCGTTCCAATCCTGTCCGCAAGGGACAGGGCAGAAGCGTTCCCCAAGGTCATCTGGTAAAAGCTCCCCAACGGATCAAACCGGTTCCCCAGCAACTGCTGCACCTTGTAGAACGCATCGGCCGTCTTGAGCATGGAATAACTGGTGCCCCCGCCAATATCGGTTGCCAGCGCCACCGGCACCCCGGCCTGCAGGGTCCGCTGCAGATCGAACAGGCCCGACCCCAGAAACAGGTTGGAAGTGGGACAGGATACCGCAACCGAACCGGTCTCAGCCATCGCCGCAAGCTCCCGGTCGCCAAGGTGAATGGCATGGCCGAACAGGCTTTTCGGACCCAGCAGGCCATAATGTTCATAAACCGCCAGATAATCGTCGAATCGGGGAAAGAGTTCCGCCACCCGGGCAATTTCCCCGTCATTCTCCGACAGATGAGTCTGGACATAGGCCCCCGGCAGATCCCGGATCAGGGCCGACACCATCTCCATCTGTTCCGGGGTCGAGGTAATGGCAAAACGCGGCGTGATCGCGTAGTGGGCCCGCCCCTTGCCGTGCCACCTCTCGAACAGGGACCGCGAATCCGCATAACCGGTCTCCGGGGTATCCTGCAACGCATCCGGACATTCCCGGTCCATCATGCATTTGCCGGCGATCATCAGCATGTTGCGCTGCGCCGCCTCGGCAAAAAAACCATCCACGGACTGGGGATGAACCGAACAATAGGCCGCCGCCGTCGTGGTTCCATGCTGCACCAGCACGTCGAAAAACCGGCTGGCGATCCGGCGCCCATGCTGTTCGTCGGCAAATTTCTGCTCTTCCACGAACGTATAGGTGGTTAGCCACTCCAGCAGATTGGCCGCATAGGAGCCCACCACCTGAACCTGGACGAAATGAATATGCGGATCAATGAACCCGGGAAGAACCAGATGCCCCGAATAATCATCTGTTGGAACATCCGGCCCGGCCATCTGGCGAACATCCGCCCAGTCCCCCCGCGCCGAAATCCGCCCATCTTCCAGCAACAGCCCCCCATCCTCGACAAGGCGGTAACTGGCCGTATCATCGGGCCCCTGGGGACGGGACAGGAAGTCCAGCAGGCGCCCCCGAACCAGGCGGGCACTCATAATATGCGCCCCGCATCCGCCAGACTGGAGCGGTACCAGTCAACGATCATGGCCCGTTCGTCATCCTCTATGAAACTGACATTTCCCGGAGGCATGGCGTGGGTGATACCCGCCTGCACATAGATCTGGTAGGCATGGCTGGCCACCCCCTGTTCCGTATCCAGCAGCACGTTCTTGGGGGCCTCGTTGATCCCCTCCCAGAAGGGCTCGCTGGCATGGCACATGGAACAGCGCCCCTGAACGATATCATTGACCGCCATGAACTTGTCCGATTGCAGAAAGGGAAGGGCCGCATCCGATACCAGCTCCCCCGTCTGCCCGGAAAGGATGCGCGGACCGCTGGACAGCCACATGATGAGGATGAACAGGAGCGCGGCCACCGCCCATGTCCAGTGCGGACTGCCCTTGCGGGCATGTCGCGTGTTGAAATAATGCCGGATCACCACCCCGATCAGGAAAATCAGCCCGGCAATGATCCAGTTGTATTGCGTGGCAAAGGCCAGCGGATAATGGGTGGACAGCATGAAGAAGATCACGGGCAGGGTCAGGTAATTGTTGTGCAGCGACCGCTGCTTGGCAATGACGCCATATTTGGGATCCGGCGCCCGGCCCGCCAGCAGGTCCGCCACCACGATCTTCTGGTTGGGAATGATGATAAAAAACACGTTCGCCGTCATGATGGTGGCGGTAAAGGCCCCCATGTGCAGCATGGCCGCCCGTCCGGTAAAGACCTGCGTATACCCCCACGCCATGGCAACCAGGATGACGAACAGCACCAGCATCAGCCCGGTGGTGCTCCTGCCCAGCGGCGACTTGCACAACAGATCATAGGCAATCCAGCCAATCCCAATCGAGGCCATGGACAAAAGGATGCCCGCCCAGGCAGGAATATCCAGCACGTTGCGGTCAATCAGGAACAGGTCTGCCCCCGCATAATAGACCACCGCCAGCATGGTGAAGCCGCTCAACCAGGTGCCGTAGCTCTCCCATTTGAACCAGGTCAGATGCTCGGGAAGGGTCGCGGGCGCCACCATGTATTTCTGAATATGGTAGAAACCGCCCCCATGCACCTGCCATTCTTCCCCGCTCGCCCCTTCGGGAAGATGCGGCCGGTGCACCAGCCCCAGGTCCAGCGCTATGAAATAGAAGGATGAACCGATCCAGGCGATGGCCGTTACCACATGCAGCCAGCGCACGCCAAAGGAGAACCACTCCCAGAAAATCGCAAAATCGTCCATACATGTCAGAGCGTATCCGGTCCCGATTGAATCAGGACTATGCCCTGTCCCCTTTATGGTGCCGCATTTCCCGTTGCGAAAACCGCTTCCCACCTCTGGGAGGAAATGTGCACGCGCCCCGAAAACCGCCCGAAAAGGCGGCTGTTCCATTCACGGATCCTGTCCGCTCAGCATGTGCCGGAAGGCAGCACGAACCGCCCTCCGACCTGTTCTTGTACGACAGGGATTACGCCGCCGTCAGCTCTGGACCCCCTCGACATACCAGTCCATGGTCAGCAGCTGTCCATCATCCTGCGTTCCGCCGGCCGGCACCCGCTGCGTGCCGCTCTGATCGTTGATCGGCCCGGCAAACGGATCATAGGTGCCATCAATGATGCCCTTGCGCACAGCCTCGGCCGCAGCCACTACCGATGCGGGCATGGCCGGGTTGTAGGGGGTGATGCCCACGGCCCCTTCCTTCAGGCCCCACCAGGTGTCGCCGGACTTCCAGGTGCCATCAATGGCTGCCTTGGCCCGGGACACATAATAGGGCGCCCAGTCGTCGGCGATAGCCGTCATGTGCGCATTGGGTGCAAAGGACGTCATGTCCGCCGCCTGCCCGAAGCCGATCACGCCGCGTTCCTCGGCCACCTGCAGGGGAGCCGGGGAATCCGTATGCTGGGTGATAACGTCAACCCCCTGATCGATCATGGCACGGGTAGCATCGGCTTCCTTGGCCGGATCGAACCAGGAATTCACCCAGATGACACGGGTCTTGAAGTCCGGATTGACCTTCTGGGCCGCAAGGGTGAAGGCATTGATCCCCATCACCACTTCGGGGATGGGGAAGGAAGCAATATAGCCGCCAATGCCGGACTTGGACATGTGCCCGGCAATGGTGCCCAACACGGAACGGCCCTGATAAAAGCGGGCATTGTAGGTCGCCAGATTCTCGGTGCGCTGGAAACCCGTTGCATGCTCGAAATAGACATCCGGATACATCTGGGAGACCTTCACCGCCTGATTCATGTAGCCGAAGGAGGTGGCAAAGATCAGCTTGTTGCCCTGCTGGGCCAGTTCACGCAGAACCCGCTCCGCGTCCGGTCCTTCCGGAACGCTTTCCACGAAACTGGTGACGACCGCGCCCCCCATTTCCGCTTCCATGAGCTGACGGGCATGGTCATGGGCCCATGACCAGCCAAAATCCCCTACCGGCCCCACATACATGAAGGCCGCCTTGAGCGGTTCTCCGCCAAGGGCAGGGCGCCCCACCAGCGGCAGTGTGGCAGCCGCCCCGGCTGCCTTAACGAAATTGCGACGTGTCAGTTTGGTCATTTCATTCTCCTCGAGGTTACGTCTGTTAACTGTTTGGATGAAATGGCCTGCCAAGGCAAGCCGGAGTTTCCGAGTGACCGCTTCGCCGGATGGAAATGAGCGCCAGCACGAATATGGTAGCCAGATAGGGCATGGCAGCCCAGATTTCTGGCGGAATGATGGAAAAGCCGGAAGCCTTGGCATGCAGCTCCAGCGTCATGACGCCCCCGAACAGGTACGCACCGGCCAGCAACCGGTAGGGACGCCAGCCTGAAAACACCACCAGCGCCAGCGCGATCCAGCCCCGCCCGGCAGTGATCTGCTCCGTCCACAGGGGAATGAGCACCATGGAAAAGAAGGCCCCCCCGATGCCCGCCATGCCCCCGCCAAAGGCAACGGCCGCGTAGCGCACACCGATCACCGAATAACCGATGGAATGGGCCGAATGATCATTCTCCCCCACCGCCCGCAGGATCAGCCCCGCCCGCGTATGCTGCAGGAACCAGGCAATGGCCACCACCATGATCAGGGAAAAATAGACCACCGGGGAATAGCCGAACACGAGCCGCCATACCGGATCCTCGGACAGGAAAGGGGGAAAGACGGAGCCGAAAATGTCAATGGTCTTGCCCACGAACCCCTCCCCCACCAGCGCCGACAGCCCGATGCCGAAAATGGTCAGGGCAAGCCCCGTTGCCACCTGATTGGCATTCAGAGTCAGGGTGAGAAAGGCAAAGATCATGGAAACGGCCATGGCCGCCAGCATGGCCGCGAACATGCCCAGCCATGGATTGCCGGTCGAATAGGTGACGGCAAACCCGGTCACCGCCCCCACCAGCATCATGCCCTCGACCCCGAGATTGAGCACCCCGCTCTTTTCCACCACCAGTTCGCCAAGAGCGGCAATCAGGATCGGCGTGGCGGCACCCACCACCGTCACCAGCACCGCGATGATGAATTCAATACTCATTGCCCTGCCTCCCCAGCGCCCGCATTCGTAACCTGATCCCCCGTCCGTGCCGCGGCCATCGGCGCCCCCGTCACCCGCACCAGCCGGTAACGGATCAGCAC
>JALWTJ010000296.1 GCA_027082895.1 Hyphomicrobiales bacterium
CGGGCGGGACACGTGTGAGCGACAGGGGAAGTCGAAATGAAATTTCTTGTTCTTGGAGGTACACAGGAAGCGCTTGGTGCCGCATCGGCGCTGGTTGAGCGCGGCCATGATGTCACCACGGCCCTTGCCGGTGCCACGCGGCATCCGGCCGCCCCCGCGGGCCGGCTGATCACCGGGGGATTTGGCGGGCCGGACGGTCTGACCAGCTATCTGGAAAGCAACAAGATTGATTACCTGATCGACGCCACCCACCCGTTTGCGGCCAAAATGTCCGCCGGGGCGGTGGTATCGGCGCAAAAATCCCGGGTTCCCCTGATCCGCCTCATTCGCCCCCCCTTTGTGGAACCTGCCGGGGCGGACTGGTGGCGGGTGGATTCCAAGGCGCAGGCGGCCGCGTGCCTGCCCGCGGGGGCAAAAGTCTTCCTGACCATTGGCCGGCTGGCGCTGGAGCCGTTCATCGAACGGCGCGACGTGCGCTTCATCCTGCGTTCCATCGAAACGCCGCAAATCAGCCTGCCGGACAATTTCGTGACCCTGCAACAGCGGCCCCCCTTTGAAAAGGGCGAAGAACTGGCGCTGATGCGACGGCGCGGCATTACCCATCTGGTCAGCAAGGATTCGGGGGGCGAACAGACCGTTGCGAAACTGGACGCCGCCTTCATGCTGCGCGTTCAGGTCATCATGATCTCGCGTCCTCCCCTGCCCCCGGCGCGCGAAGTGACATCGGTCGAAGAACTGCTGGCGGCACTGGATCACGCGCCTTCCCCCGAACGACGGTCCTTCTTCTTGCCCTGGTTGCGCAAGAGGTGGACGAAGTCCGGATCGTAAAGGGCGCTGGCCTCAAACCCCTGCGCATCGAGCACCGGCCCCACGAAAACAAGGGCGGTGCGGGTAATCTTGTGCCGGCGCGCCATGGCACGCATTCCGGAAAGGGTGGTGCGAATCACCTTCTGGTCCGGCCAGGTGGCACGGTACACGATGACCACGGGGCAATCCGCCCCGTAACGGGGCTGCAGGGCCCGCTCCACATGGGCCAGGTTGCGGATGGAGAGGTGAATGGCAAGGGTGGCCCCGGAGCGGCCCAGAATTTCCAGATGCTCCCCTTCCGGCATCGGGGAAGCCTTGCCCCCGGTGCGGGTGAGAATGATGGTCTGGGAGATTCCGGGCAGGGTCAACTCGGTGCCCATGACCGCGGCAGCGGCGGCAAAGGCGGGCACGCCGGGCACGATCTCGAAGGGTATGCCTTCGTGTTCAAGGGCGCGCATCTGCTCGCCGATGGCCCCGTAAATGGAGGGGTCACCCGAATGCAGGCGTGCCACGTCCTGTCCTCTTCTGTGCGCGGCGATCATCTCGGCAACGATCTGTTCCAGATGCATGGGAGCGGTGTCCAGAATCCGCGCGCCCTGTGGAGCGAAATCAACGATCTGGCGAGGCACCAGGGAACCGGCATAAAGGCAGACGGGACAGCGGGAAACCAGTTCGTGGCCGCGCAGGGTGATCAGGTCGGGCGCGCCGGGCCCGGCACCGATGAAATAGACCGTCATGGCGTGCCTCCGGATCTGTCGGCGTGCGCCATTTCCGCATGTTCCTTTTCAACGTGTTCCTTTTCAACATGTTCCTTGGCTGCATATCCCCTGGGCGTATAGGCGCAGCGGGTGCCATCGCCGCGGGCAAACATGCGGGAGCCGAACGCCCCCACCAGCACGATGGTCAGCATGTCCACCCGGGAAGGATCGAAGCGGGACAGGGGCACCGTTACGACCGTTTCGCCGGGCCGGCCCAGCCGGCTTGCCACCACTACCGGGGTCGTTGGGGGACGGAACTCCCGGAAAATTCCAATGGCCGTTTCCAGAAGGCGGGTGCGCTGACTGGAACGGGGATTGTAAAAGGCGGTAACGAAATCGCCCCCGGCGGCGGCCCGGATGCGTTGTTCGATCGCCGAGGCGGGGGTCAGCAGGTCGGACAGGGAAATGGCACAGAAATCATTACCCAGCAGGGCCCCGGCCCGGGCCGAGGCCATCTGCAGGGCGGAAATGCCCGGATGGCTTTCCATGGCTACCCGGCGGGCATCACCGGAAACGGCGCGGGAACCCGTGGCATCAAGCAATTCGTAAACCAGCGCTGCCATGGCAAAGATCTGCGCGTCACCCGAACACACAAGGGCCACCCGGTTGCCCCTGCCGGCCAGTTCCAGGGCGTGGCGCACCCGCTTTTCCTCTTCACCCAAGGCAAATTCATGGCGCTGCTGGCCCTCGCGCACTTCCTCCACCAGGTCCAGATACATGGAATAGCCAACCCAGTGGGGGCACTCCTTCAGGGCCGCGGTAGCGGAGGCCGTGCGCTGGGCGGCTTCACCGGGACCAATCCCCACCAGATGCAGCTGTCCCCGGGGGCGGCCGAATTCTTCCCTGTCAAACCCGGGGTGCGCGCGGGCAATGGCGCAAGTGGCATTGAACGACTTGGTCTTGGGCACGATCAGTTCACCGGCAAGGCTGGCGGCAGCTTCGGCCACCGAGGCCACCCCCACCTCCGCTTCGACCACCGGTGAAGGGTTGGGAACGCCCGCCGCCGCCGGACGCAACTGCTCCGCGCCAAGAAAACGGGCAGGCACCCCCAGTTGCGCTGCGGCTTCGTGCAGGCCCTTCTCGTCGCTCTTGATGTTGATGCTGGCGATGGCGGCAAGGCTTGCTTCGGCCAGATGATTTTCCTTGAGCACGTTGCGCACCAGGGAAACCACCTCCCCCGCATCGACCCCGCGCACGCAGCCCACCCCGGCAATCAGAGTGCGGGGATGAAAGGTCAGCTCCTTTTTCGGATCCCCCTCCCCCGTCCGTTCGCTGACGCGCACCGGCACGGTGCCGGTCGCAGAAACCGGATAGCCGGCCTCTTCCAGCCAGTCGGCATCGCCAGAAACACGCAATTCTTCCCCATTCAGCACTGCCGCCATGGCCGCAGGGGCGGCACGGGCATCCGCCAGCACGAAACCGGGCGGAGGTTCATCAAGGGCAAAGGAAAAGCGGCTGTCCGAGGCGGTGGTAATGGCCGGATTGCCCCCGATCCGCGCGGCGATCCTTTCGGCCAGCCGGTTGGCACCGCGATGCCCCCCCAGAACCGGCACCACCTGCCGGCCATCCGCCGAAACGGCAATGACGGGGGGTTCGGCATGCTTGTCATGAAGTACCGGCGCCAGCTGGCGCACCAGAATGCCGGTGGCGCACACACCGATGATCGGCGTGCCGGACAGGAACAGTTCCCGAAGCGTGTTACCCGCTCCTTCACCCATGCTCTCCGGCCCGATCCGGGTGGCATCAAGTTCATCTGCGATCCGTTCGGCCACTTCCGCGCCGGCACGGGTAAACCAGATGACGGCCGGAGCAGAAGACGGTTTGCCCCCGGCCACGGGCACCGCCAGCCGGTCCCTTGCGGCCTCCTGGTGCGGGGCGGGGCACAGGATGAGGCAAAAATAGGGAAGGGTATCCTGCTTCCAGTCCGCAAGCGGCATGATTTGCTGATCGGGCAGGGAAGCGTTGCAGACGAGGCGGGCCGTCTCAAGTCGTGCGCAGCGTTCAAGGATGCCGCGCACCACTGCCAGATGCCTTCCGGTCTTGAGTATGACGGCGGGCTGGGGTTGTTTCAGGCGTTGTTCCAGCATGTGCGCGTCAGCAGTGCCGGCGAGAACGAGCAGGGACTGCTCCCGGGAAACAAGGGGCTGAGCGGCGGCAGCCGCGGCAGCGGAAAAGGAGGTAATCCCGGGAATGGTTTCAACGGGAAAGTCCCGTGCCAGACGTTCGAAAACATACATGGCAGAGCCATAGAGAAAGGGATCGCCCTCGCACAGATAGGCCACGTCCCGCCCTGCCTGCAAATGTTCGGCGATCTGCTCGCCGATACGCCCATAGGCCCGTGCCGCCGGTTCGGGATCAACCTGCATGGTCAACTCCAGGGGAAGCAGAACGGCCTTGGGGGACAGGAAGGAACGGGCAATGCCAAGGGCCCGGGAGTCGGTCCCCGCTTTTTGCGGAAAGGCAATCACGGGTGCCCGGGCCAGAAGGTTTGCACCTTTGCGTGTCACCAGTTCGGGGTCACCGGGCCCCAGCCCGACAAGGAAAAGGGTTCCGTTCACGTTTCTTCTCCACCTTGAGATTTTGTCAGGCACCATTGCAGGACCGGAAGGGCGGGTTTCATGGCACGATGGCTGCCGATGCTGCCCAGGGAGGCAACGGAGAGGGAAGAAAGCTCCCCTCCCAGACGCGCCTGACGGGCAAACAGGGCTTGCTGGGCGGCAACGGTTACCGCGTTGGCCACCAGCCGCCCGCCGGGACGAAGAGCCTTCAGGCAGGCATCGAACAGGGATTCATCGGACAGGCTGGCCCCAAGGAAAATGGCATCGGGAACCGCCGACACATCCCGGGAAGCCAGCCATCGTGCGCTGTCTGCACACACGATTTCCAGCGCGGGAACACCCAGCGCCCCGGCATTGTGCCTTATGTTGGCGCAGCGTTCGGAATTGATTTCAACGCATGTGGCGCGGGCACCGGCGGCCGCACGCATCCATTCGATTCCAATGGAACCGCTACCCGCCCCCAGATCCCACAGGAGAGCACCGGGAAAGGGGGCCAGATGGGCAAGGGTTGCCGCCCGCACTTGGCGCTTGGTCAATTGCCCGTCATGGCGGAACAGGTGATCGGAGAGACCGGGAACACGCGCCAGATAGTCGGCCTGAAGACGGTCCGGGCAATGAATGGCCAGAACATAGAAATCACCGATGGCGGGCAGCGAATCGGCGGCAGCCATCTGGTGCACCACCTGTGTCGGTCCCCCCAGATTTTCAAGAATGCTCAGGCGCGTTTCGGGCAGGTTTGCCGCCAGCAGCAGATCGCGCACCTGCCCGAGGGTGCGGGCCGAACCGGTCAGGGCCAGAATGCGCGCACCCGGCGCC
>JALWTJ010000297.1 GCA_027082895.1 Hyphomicrobiales bacterium
GCCCTGGTGGGTACCGGGCAACTGCCCAAGTTTGCCGAGGATTCCTTTGAAACCACGGACGGGCGCTGGCTGATCCCCACCTCCGAAGTGACCTTGAACAATCTGGTGCGGGAACAGATCCTTTCGGCGGACGAGTTGCCGATGCGGGTCACCAGTCATTCCTACTGTTTCCGTTCCGAAGCCGGTTCCGCCGGTCGCGATACCCGCGGCATGCTGCGCCAGCACCAGTTCTCCAAGGTGGAAATGGTGGCCATTACCACCCCGGAAAGCTCCGAGGAAGAACATGAGCGGCTTCTTGCCTGTTCCCACAAGGTGTTCGAACGGTTGCAGATACCCTGCCGGACGGTGCGCCTGTGCAGCGGGGACATGGGAGCCTCCATGCAGCGCACCTATGACATCGAGGCATGGATGCCCGGACAGGATACCTATCGCGAGGTGGCATCCATTTCCACCGCCGGAGACTGGCAGGCACGCCGCATGAATGCCCGGTTCCGGGACGGGGACGGCAAAGTGCGGTTCGTACATACCCTGAACGGATCCGGGGTGGCCGTGGGGCGCCTGATGATCGCGCTGATGGAAAACTTCCAGCAGCAGGATGGCAGCATCGAATTGCCTGAAGCGCTGCATCCCTGGCTGGGCGGCATGACCCGCATTGGTGCTCCCGAATGATGCAAAATCCGCGAATTCTCATTTCCAATGATGACGGGATCGATGCGCCGGGTCTGAAATGCCTGCACGACATTGCCCGCCAGCTCAGCAACGATGTCTGGGTGGTTGCTCCGGACACCAATCAGAGCGGGGCAGGGCACCGCTTCACCCTGGGAACGGAACTGCACTACACGCAAAAATCCGACCGGGTCTTTTCCGTCAATGGTACGCCCGCCGACTGCGTGGTTGCCGGATGTACCGACATCCTGAAGGACAAGGCGCCCGATGTGGTGCTGGCCGGAATCAACCATGGTCAGAACATGGGGGACATCATCCATTGTTCGGGTACGGCCGCCGCGGCACGGGAAGGGGCCCTTCAGGGCGCCCTGGGCATCGCCCTGTCTCAGGGGGTGGATTACGAAAAGGGGCTGGACGTGGAATGGGACGTCTCCTGTGCCTTCGCCCTGGACCTGTTGCGCCAACTCTTTGAAGCAGCGGATCTGGGAGGGGCGCGCAACCGGGACATCTATTACAATGTGAATTTCCCCCAATGTGCCCTGAGCGATGTCAGCGGTGTCCGGGTCGTGCCCATTCAACGGTTTGAACGCTCCGCCTTCCGCTATTTCCCCAGCAAGAACGAGGGGCGTTTCTTCATCTCCATTCCCGAAACACCGGTTCCCATGGAGCCGGGCCACGACTTTTGCACCCTGCAGAAGGACAAGGCCATCTCGGTGACGCCGATGACGCTTCAGCATTCGGACCGGGAACAGATTGCCAGCCTGCAGGGGCGTTTCGCGATCCGCCAGGACGCGGGCTGATCCGGCCCCCGTTTTCTCTCCGGCGCCCCCGGAACGGGAAATGTTGGCATTTGAGTTGAATTTTATTGCATTTTAAGGCGGCATTTACCTTGGTCAGCCTACTCTGCCTGCGGAGTAGAGTTGAGTATGAGTAAGTTGATGCGTAGCCGTGTACACACACGAGCATTGAAACATTCCGCAAGCGCGGCCGGATTTCTTCTTGGCGGCCTCTTGCTGGCCGGATGCTCGTCCTTTGGTGGTTTTCCCACATCCCGCCTCAGTCCCGATGAAATGGTGACAGGGGCCATTGCTCCGACGGTTCAGGGCAACCTCAACCAGGCCATGCCCAGTGAGTTGACGGCAACGCCGCAAGCCAACCCGGCCGGGGTTGCTGCGCCGGTGCGCGCCTCCGGTCCGTATATTCCTGCTGCCAATGTTGGCGGAGGCGCCGTTATCGTCGAGCAGGCAAGCGCTCCCCTGACCACCGCCTCCATTGCCAGCAGATCCCTGCCCCCCCTTCCTTCCGCAAATGCCGCGGGCACGCCGGTGCAGGCCATGCCCGTTCAGCTGCAACCCCAAGTTGGGAGTCCACAGACCATGCCCGCACAACAAGTCGCATCCGTTTCCGCCCCGCGCCCCGTACAGCCTTTTCCGGATAATCCGGTCCCTCAGGTGGCGGTCCGGCCCACATCCGGTGTGGCGTCCGCTGCCCCGGTACCGGCTGCTCCCGAACCTTCGGTTGCCCAGGCCCCTGGTTACCGGCACACGGTTGAATCCGGTGAATCCCTTTATGCTATTGCGCGTCGCTATGACGTGACCACGGATGCCATCGTTCGCGCCAACGGGTTGTCGGCCCCGGACAAGATCTTTGTCGGCCAGAAACTGCTGATCCCCGGGCGTGCCGACCTGCTGGCTGCAACACTTGCCGACAACAGCGCATCTTCCACCAACAAGGCCCCCGCAACCGATACGGTAACGACCGCCAGCATTCCTGATTCCCCGCCTGCTGTTGTTCCCGCACCCCCCGTCCGGCGCACGCCGGTGCGCGTGGTTGCGCCGCAGGCGTCCACCCGTTCCGGGGCTCCGGCACAGCTTGCGAGCACCGCAAGCCCCACCCCGTCGGCACCGACCCCGCAACCGGCTGCCAGCGCCTTCCGCTGGCCGGTTACCGGGCGCGTCATCGTTGATTTTCAGGCGTCACGGCGCACGGGAATAAATATCGAGGCACCCGACGGCGCACCAGTACATTCCGCCGAAAATGGAACCGTGATCTATGTGGGCAACGGCGTTGAAGGATATGGAAACCTCATACTTGTGCGTCATGCCAACGGCTATGTTTCCGCCTACGCCCATCTCAAGGACGTGACCGTTTCCAAGGGCGCAACCGTCAGTCGCGGCGACCAGATCGGCACCGTTGGCATGTCCGGCTCGGTAAACAGACCACAACTGCACTTTGAACTGCGCCAGGGCGCGACGCCAGTCGATCCCATGCCGCTGCTGGCGTCATAAGTGCAAACAAAGGGCCAGGTGAAGAAATTCACCTGGCTTTTTGCTTTCCAGGCGGGAAGGGAGAACAACTGCGGCCTTTTCCGCTTCTTGTTGCCCGTTCCGCGGGTAGCACAGCCCTTCCTCACAAAGACAGTCCGGCCTCCCCTGCGATCTGCCGGACGAACTGGATTGCCACCCGACCCGAACGGGCCCCTCGGGTGACCGACCATTCGATGGCTCTCTTTTCCAGTTCCTTCTTGTCCAGTGTGATCCCGTAATGATCCGCATAGCCGCGTACCATGGCAAGGAACTCATCCTGAGAACAATTGTGAAAACCCAGCCACAGGCCGAACCGGTCTGACAGGGATATCTTTTCATGCACCGCCTCGCCCGGGTTGATGGCGGTTGAACGTTCGTTCTCGATCATTTCGCGCGGCATCAGGTGGCGCCGGTTGGATGTGGCATAGAACAGGGTATTGGGCGGACGCCCCTCAAGCCCCCCGTCAAGGATGGTCTTGAGGGCCTTGTAGTCGGTTTCCCCGGCATCAAAACTCAGATCGTCGCAGAACAGGATGAACTGGGCCGGCAGATCGCATACCAGACGCATCAGGCGTGGCAGGGCGGAAATGTCTTCCCGGTTGATTTCCACCAGCACCAATCGCTTCATGGACGGATCCTTGCGCCCCTGTATGTCACCATGCAGGGCCTTGACGAGGGAGGATTTTCCCATGCCCCGCGCGCCCCAGAGCAGCACGTTGTTGGCCCCATGCCCCCGCGCGAACTGCTCCGTGTTGGCCATGAGTTGCCGCCGCTGGCTGTCAATGCCCTGCAGCAGATGCAGGGGAACCCGGCTGACCCTCTGGACAGGGGTGAGCCGGTCGGCCTCCGCATCCCAGAAATAGGCGTCCGGTGGCCCCAGTTCCACCGATGCCGCACTGGCCCCGTCCCGACGATCTTCGAGGGTTTGCGCAACCCTGTTGATGGCCGCGGCAATGTTTTCCATCTGCTTCAAATAGGTCAATTTCCATGCATCCCGGTTAAATTTGGTGATTGCCGCTTGATTATGCTGCCCCGCTTTTGCATAAAGCCAGCACAGATTTCTCTGCCCGTCCGTGGTTTTTTCGGAACAGGGTTCGATTTGTCCCGAAACATCCTTATATGGGATATTCATCAGGGCTTTGACAAGCCAGCCTGCCCGCACGATTGGCAGGTTCATCACAGGAGTTACACCCATGTCCTTGACACCCGTTTATGCGCAGGCAGCTGGTGGCGGAGATTTGCTCACCTCGTTTTTCCCGATCATTCTTCTCATCATCATTTTCTGGTTTTTCATTTTCCGCCCGCAGCAGAAAAAGGCCAAGGCCCATCAGGAGATGCTGATGGCCATCCGGCGTGGCGACGTGGTTGTGACCACCGGCGGGCTGGTCGGCAAGGTTTCCCGCGTCAAGGAGAACGAGGATCTTGAAATCGAGATCGCTTCGGGCGTCAAGGTCAAGGTCGTGCGCTCCATGATCGCCGATGTCCGCTCCAAGCCCGAGCCCGTCAACGACAACAAATAGTCAGATTTGATCGCACATATGCGGCGCAAGCGCTGCCTTGTGGTGTATTCAGGAACCCCTCATGCTGAATTTTTCCCCCGTCCGGACTGCCGTGATTTTCATCGTGGCCATTTTCGGTTTCCTGCTGGTCGTTCCCAATTTCACGGGAGGAGACTACCGGGACAGGCTACCGGATTGGCTGCCAGGGTGGGCCGTGGACTGGTTGCCTTCCCAGACCATCGTTCTGGGGTTGGACCTGCAAGGGGGATCACACCTGCTGTTGCAGGTCAACCGGGACGACATCGTCACCGAACGGGTGCGCGACCTGCGCCGCGAAATCCGCTCCATACTGGCCAATGACAATGGTATCGGCCACCTGATTGCTACCGATGGTTCCAGGCTGACCATTACCCTGACCGATGAAAGCCAG
>JALWTJ010000298.1 GCA_027082895.1 Hyphomicrobiales bacterium
CCGTCCTCTTCGTCGTCGTCCGGGGGCGGTGGTGGCGGATTTTCCGGCGGTGGCGGTGGCGGCGGCGGCGGCGGCGGCTGGTAGAGGGCGCAACTTTCCTCTTTCGGGGCGGCAAAGTGGCGTTCCGATTCGGTGGCCGGGATGCTTTGGTTGCGTTTCCCTGCCGATTCGCTGCTTTGCCGGTCAGTTGCCTTTTTGCTTTTTTGCTTGCCGGTTTTCGCTGTCGGCCTGAAGTTGTTCCGGCGATATGGCATGGGCCCGCCCAAAACCGGCATTGTAGCGGACATGGGCAATGTTCAGCAGCCAGAAGCCGAAATCGGGCAGGTCGATATAGTTCCCGGCCTTTGGATGGTGGGCAAGGAAAAGCCGGCGCAGCGCCTCGCGTTGTTCCGCAGGTGCTGGCCGGGCATTGCATGTCACCATGATCCGGGGGTGGGCCATGGGATCTCCCTTGCCGATGGTGCCGATCAGCAATGCACAACGCGGGTCCGCTGCAAGGGCTGCCGTATGGGGGGCCAGAAGGGAAGTCAGCAGCAGGGGCGTTGCATCGGGCAGGCTGGCCATGGCCACGCGCGAAATGGCGGGATGCCCGGTTGCCGGATCAAGGAAGGACAGGGCGGCATGGTTTGCCTTCAGCAGAAGCTGGCGCACCTGTTTCAGCACGTCCGACGTTACGGGTTGCAGCAGATCCTTGTTCATGGCGGTTGACGTGTGTCCGTTGTGGGGCGATGGCGGCTGGTGCACCATATTTTGTCAATCATGTCACGAATTCTTGATGCGGATCAAGGAAGCCGTCTGCGTTTGATCTAGGTTTGCCCCGTTCAAATCTGATTGAGGAAAGAATTATGAGGACAAAAGGTTTCCTTCCGTATGGGCTGACGCTCGCCGGGCTGGCCTTTGCCAGTGCGTTGTCGACTGGTGCGGCCCTGGCACAAGAAGCAATCGACCCCGGTCCCAGCAACGTGGTGACTGAAGAAATGGGTATTCCCGGTGCGGAAGTCGGGGGACCGATCATGTCGCCTGAGGAATATGCGCGGGCCAATGCCATCTTCTTCCAGCGCTGTGCAGGCTGCCACGGGGTGCTGCGCAAGGGGGCAACGGGCAAGCCGCTGACCACCGACAAGACCCGTGAACTGGGATATGACTACATCCAGAACATGATCACCTACGGTTCCCCCGCCGGCATGCCCAACTGGGGCACGTCGGGTGACCTGAGCGAAGAAGAAGTCGACCTGATGGCACGTTATGTGCTGATCGATCCGGCAACGCCGCCCGAATGGGGCATGGCCAAGGAGCGCGAGTCCTGGAAGCTGATCGTTCCGCCCGAGGACCGTCCGACCGAAAAGATGAATGATATCGATCTGGACAACATCTTCTCCGTCACCTTGCGTGATGCGGGTCAGGTGGCCCTGATCGATGGCAATACCAAGGAAATCATCACGGTTCTGGATACCGGGTATGCGGTGCATATTTCCCGTGTGTCGGCATCGGGCCGTTACCTCTACGTTATTGGCCGTGATGCGGTGGTCGACATGATCGATCTGTGGATGAAGGTTCCTTCTGTTGTTGCCGAGATCAAGGTTGGTATCGAGGCCCGGTCGGTGGAAACCTCCAAGTTTGAGGGGTATGAGGACAAGTACGCCATTGCCGGCGATTACTGGCCGCCCCAATATACGATCATGGACGGGGATACGCTTGAGCCTCTCAAGATCGTATCCACACGCGGCATGACCTATGATGATCAGGAATACCATCCCGAGCCGCGGGTTGCTGCCATCGTTGCTTCGCATCAGCATCCCGAGTTCATTGTCAACGTAAAGGAGACCGGCCGGGTTCTGATGGTGGATTATTCCGATCTGGAAAACCTGAAGACCACGTCCATTGCCGCCGAACGGTTCCTGCATGATGGCGGGTTCGATTCGACGGGCCGTTACTTCCTGACGGCAGCCAATGCCCGTGGCAAGGTTGCGGTCGTGGATACCCTGGAAGACAAGCTGGTGGCCGTTACGGAAACCCAGGGCATGATTCCGCATCCGGGACGCGGTGCCAACTTCGTGCACCCGGTCTATGGTCCGGTCTGGGCGACCTCGCACCTGGGGGATGACACCATCTCCCTGATCGGTACCGACCCGGTCAACCATCCGGATGAAGCCTGGAAAGTCGTTCAGACGTTCTATGGCCTTGGCGGTGGTGCCCTGTTCATCAAGACCCATCCCGAGTCCAACCACCTTTATGTGGATGCGGCCCTCAATCCGGATGCGGAAACCTCCGGTTCGGTTGCGGTGTTCAACATCGACGAGTTGGGGACGGATGATCCGGAACCCACCATTCTGCCTCTGGCCGAATGGGCCGGGATCGAAGGCGGTCAGCCGCGTGCCTTGCAGCCCGAATTCAACAAGACGGGCGACGAGGTCTGGTTCTCCATGTGGAACGGCAAGGATGAGCAGTCGGCAATCGTTGTCGTCAACGACAAGACCCTTGAACTGGTCAAGGTGATCAAGGACGAACGTCTGGTCACGCCTACGGGCAAGTTCAACGTCTACAATACGCGCAACGACGTGTACTGATCCTTGCACTGAAAGCAGTGTGACTTCACAGCCGGGAGGCGGGGGAACCCGCCTCCCTTTTTGTGTGCCGGATGGACAGGTTCGAAACAGCCTGATAGGCATCCTGCACGGAATCATCACCAATGGATCAACGGACGAATGCCTGAACTGCTGTTTGAAATATTCTGTGAGGAAATCCCTGCCCGCCTGCAGCGCAAGGCTGCCCGTGACCTCAAGGAAGCGGTTACCGGTGCCCTGATTGAAAACGGGCTGATGTTCGAGGATGCGGCCGGTTTCGTCACGCCGCGACGGATGACGGTAGCGGTATTCGGCATTCCTGTCCGCTCGCCGGATACGCGTGAGGTGCGCAAGGGGCCACGGGTAGGGGCGCCAGAAAAGGCGGTGGCCGGTTTTTTGCGGGCCGCGGGCCTGAACAGCATTTCGGATGCACAGATCGAGAGCGACCCCCGCAAGGGGGACTATTACACGGCGGTGCTGGAGAAAAAGGGGCAGTCCGCACTGGAAATCCTGCAGAAGGTGCTTCCGGACACCATCCGGAACTTTTCGTGGGGCAAACCCATGAACTGGGGCAGCAGTTCGGTAAAATGGGTGCGCCCCATTCGCTCCATCGCGGCCAGTTTCGGCGCGTCGAACGAGGAGCCGGAAACGGTTGCCTTCGAGATTGATGGGGTTCGATCCGGCCAGACCAGTTTCGGACACAGGTTCATGGCGCCGGGAAAGATCCCGGCCCGCCGGTTCGAGGAATATGTGGAGGCGCTGGAGGGTGCGCGGGTGGTTCTGGACCTGGACCGGCGCATGGATATCGTGGCGCAGGATGCCGGGCAACTGGCTTTTGCCAATGGCTTGGAACTGGTGGAAGACAAGGGGTTGCTGGAGGAGGTGGCGGGCCTTGTGGAATGGCCGGTGACCATGCTGGGGGCGTTCGAGGAGAGTTTTCTGGAACTGCCCGAGGAGGTGATCATTGCCACCATCAAGAGCAATCAGAAATGCTTCTGCCTGCGCGACCGGGAAACGAAACGACTGGCCAACCGCTTCGTGCTGGTGTCCAACATGGTGGCCGAGGACGGGGGCAAGGCCATTGTTGCGGGCAATGAACGGGTGATTCGGGCCCGGCTCGCCGATGCGATGTTCTTTTATCACAATGACCTGAAACGGCCGCTGGAAAACAATCTGGAACAGCTCAAGGCGGCGGTCTTTCACCAGAAACTGGGTTCGCAGGCAGACCGGGTGGCGCGTATCGGGGAGCTGGCGGCGCGTTTTGCGCCCATGGTGGGGGCCGATCCCGCACTGGTGGCCCGGGCGGCCCTGCTCAGCAAGGCGGATCTGGCCAGCGAAATGGTGGTGGAATTTACCGATCTGCAGGGGCTGATGGGGCGCTATTATGCCCTGGCGCAGGGGGAAGATGGGGCGGTGGCCGATGCCATCGAGATGCATTACAAGCCGGTCGGCCCCTCGGACCGGGTGCCGGAGCAGCCGGTGGCAATCGCCGTGGCGCTGGCGGACAAGCTGGACATGCTGAGCGGGTTCTGGTCCATCAACGAGAAGCCGACGGGGTCACGCGACCCCTTTGCCCTGCGGCGGGCGGCGCTGGGGGTGATCCGGATCATTCTTGAAAATGGGTTGAGTTTTCCCCTTGATGTTTCCCCTGATCTGCTGGGATTTTTTCATGACCGTCTCAAGGTGTTGCTTCGGGAATCCGGGGTGGCCCATGACCTGGTGGATGCGTTGCTGACGCCGAACTCCAACGATTTGCTGGAAATTCAGCGACGGGTAGAGGCACTTTCCGGGTTGCTCAAGACGGAGGCGGGCAAGAGCCTTCTGGCGGGTTATCGGCGTGGTGCGAACATCCTTGCCGCCGAGGAGAAAAAGAGCGGCACGAGCTTTGACGGGAAGGTCAATATTGACCTGTTGGAGGGGGAGGAAGAAAAGGCGCTGGCCGAGGCGGTGGAAACAGCCCGCACGCTTGCCGAATCGGCCCTTGAGGCCAATGATTACGGGGCGGCGGTGGCGGCACTGGCGGAACTCAGGCAGCCGGTGGATGCCTTTTTTGAACATGTGCTGGTGAACGATCCGGACCCGGAGAAACGCCGGAACCGGCTTAACCTTCTTGCCCGTCTGCGCCAGACCATGCATCTGGTGGCGGATTTTTCCCGCATCGAGGGGTAATGCTATGGTCCCGGCAGGGCCGGCTTGCCGTGTTTCTTTTGTCGGCAGGCCTTCCGGGCGCGCGGGGTGCGCCGGGAGTTGCCAGGGCGCGGGGATGTGGCAGAAAACAGCGGATAATTATCCAGTTTCTTGTTAATGGTTATATTTAACTGAAATTCAGT
>JALWTJ010000299.1 GCA_027082895.1 Hyphomicrobiales bacterium
GGGGGTGGGCGCGCGCAGATAGGTGCGGCTGACCCAGCCATCGGGGCCGGGATGCTCGATGCGGCACCAGCCGTTGGAAACGCATTCGGTCACGTTCACCGGTTCGCCGGCGTCCAGAACGTCCAGAATGTTGAAGTTGGTGCCCGGGCCGGAGCGCACGTTCAGTGCGACGGTGGCGTTTGCCGGGGCAGCCATGGCGTTGCTTGCGGCAAGTACCCCGATGCCGACAAGTGCCGAGAGTATCAGTTTTTGCGAGATGTTCATTTTCTTCCCCTCAGTGTGAATGGTCAAAGTTGGTTTAGCGATGGGTGGAGGCTAATATGTGACGGCTGAACTCAAACTGAACGGGCCATTCAAACAGGCCTTTTCATATTTGTCTTTCGCGCGGACGAGCCCCTTTATTATGCTTTTTCCCCTCGGGTGTGTCGTGATTCAGCTTTCTTGTTAGCAGAACTGGCGCAGTTTGGGCAGAGCGTGTCACCGATAAGTGGCAACCAGTTATCGAATCATGACACGCGGGGAGAGGGAGAAGCGTGTCACCGACAGGTGGCAACCGGTTGCCTTATGAAGGGTGCTGGTGTCCGGGTGCTGGCAGGGTTGCGGGTGACGAGCACGTTTCTGCCATCGGACATGAAGGACATGAAAAGGCCGCCCCGGGGATCGGGACGGCACACCGGGACTTCCCCGCCTGTGGTGGTGGAGGTCAATCCACCCGGATGGAGGAAATCCGGCTGTTCAGGCCCGGGTCCAGAAAATTGGAGCTCTGGAACAGGGTTTGGCAATATCCGGTGAAATCGGGATCATCGCACAGGGTTACCTGGGCACCGGGAAAGACCTTTACCGAGGAAATGCGGTCGTTCCAGCGGGGGCCGAGGCGCTCGAAGGCGCGGCCCGAATTCACGCAGATGGATTGCCCGGAATAATTATTTCCTGTGAAAAAGCAGGCCTGGTATTCCGGTTCCACCGGCATCGGGCCATCATCCGTGTCCGGTGAATCAAAAAAGGGAACGCTGACACCGGGGGGTGTTTGCGGGTTGTCATCGTCGGAGGGGAAGGGGCTGAAGGAGGGACCGAATACCAGTCCGCGATAGGGCAGGTCCGGTCCCGTATTTCCGGGCATCTGGAATTGCGCCAGCCGGAAAATGTCCCGGGCACGGGTGTGGGTTATTCTGCGCGGAGCGGGCACAAAGACGGTTATGCCGGGCGCCGGGGCCCGATAGCCGATATTCTGCAAATATCTGGCGGCGACCCAGCCATCGGGGCCGGGGTGACTGATGAAACACCAGTTCCGGCGGCAGGGGCCGACCTGTACCTGCTCGCCCGGATAAAGGGTATCCAGTATCCGGTAGCCGGTGCCCGGGCCGGAGCGCACATGCAGGTGGACCGAAGAAACGGCAAGGGATGCGGGGGCCGGGGTGCTGCTGGCCTGAACAAACGGTATGGTGGAAACAAGCATGCCAAGGGCCATGGAGAGGGCCTTGGCTGCCGTTGCAAGGGTGTGTGTGTAAAGGGACATTCCTGATCTCCTTGGATGTGGCCGTCGCATGGAGTCGTTTGATCACTGCCCGAGTTTGGCAGATTCAGTCTGAACCGGATGTGAACGAATTCCAGCCTGAACCTGAAAGCACAATAAAACCGGTTGACAGGATTTATTCTGGAAATCAGGAGCTGACAAAATCTTGAAATTGTGCAACACACCTTGTTTCGAGTTTGTCTGTGAAAATACAGATTTTTCCCAGGCGATATAATTTTGGTTGTTGGGAGACGATTGTGGTTGGTGTTATTTATAAAAATTTTTATAGGAATATTGCCCGTTGTTTGGCTTTGTCGGTCGGTTTTTTATTGCTTTTCGCCGGACCTGATGTCGGAGCATTGGCTCAGGAACGGGTCATGATCGTGATGGACGGTTCCGGCTCCATGTGGGGGCAGATCGACGGGGTGCCCAAGCTGTCCATTGCCCGGGATACCTTGCATCAGGTCCTGCCTGAAGTTCCCGCGGATACGGAACTGGGGCTGGTGGCTTACGGTCACCGGGAAAAGGGAAATTGCGGGGACATTGAACTGGTGGTTCCCCCGGCAGTGGGCACGGCGTCGCAGATTTCCACGGCGGTTGATGACATGCGGTTTCTGGGCAAGACGCCTCTGAGTGATGCGGTGAAGTTTGCTGCCGAACAGTTGCGCTATACCGAGGACAAGGCCACAGTGATCCTGATTACCGATGGTATTGAAACCTGCAGTGCAAATCCCTGCGCACTGGGGAATGTGCTGGAACAACAGGGGGTGGACTTTACCGCCCATGTGGTTGGTTTCGGATTGTCGGAGGAAGAAGGGAAGCAGGTTTCCTGCCTGGCGGAAAATACTGGCGGAATGTACATTCAGGCTGGCGATCGGGATGCCCTGAAATCAGCCTTGAATCAGACAATATTGGTGGGGCAAAACGACCCCGTTCCAACAGGTATGGTCAATATCAGCTTTGAAATTGACTATGGCGAAGGCACTACGCGGCCAACCGAAGTGACCCTGAAAGCGGTCAGTCTGGATCGTGGCGAGACAGTTGAGCTTGGCAAACTGGTTGGTGCCGAGCAGGTGGTAAACGGTTTGGATGGGGAACTTCCCCCCGGAGCGTGGCGGATTGAAGCCATGGGGCCGGTCGCCTCAGGGAGCATCGAGGTGAATATTGATGCTGAGACTGACACTGTTTCCATCCCCTTCATGGCTACGGATGAACAATTTTCCCTGATGAATCTGGGGCCATACCAGCTTGGTCAGGAAATGATGTTTATTCTGCGTAACAACGCACCCTTGCAAGACAACGCGACCTACAGTGTCAATCTGTTTCCTGCCGGTGCAACCGATTATAAACAGCGCTTGGATTTTACCTACAAGTTTGGCAATGAGACCGATGGTTATTCGTCCCATAATCTGGATTCCCCTGAAACTGCTGGGGACTATGAAATTATTGTCATGGAAGGCGGGTATGACCTGAACGAAGCGGTTGCACGTTTCCCGATCTCTTATGTGGAAAATGCCACCCCAGGGTGGGAAAGCCCCGCTTCCGTTCAGCCGGGCAAAGAATTCCCGTTCAAGGTCTTTGGTCAGGTCTACCGGTTAAATGGTCTCTGGCTGGAAAAGGACGGGGCAGAAACCGACCAGGTTTGGCTTGACAGTCTGTTCGATGAAACCGGATTTCATATGACAGCCCCCGATGCAGTCGGCATGTATAATGTCTGGCTGTCCTTCGATGATCAGGAGGGTGCGGAAACAAGCAAAATTATCGGCACGCTTGGGGTTGGCGTGGATGCTGTCAGGGAAGAGGCAACTTCTGTTTCAACCCTGCAATCCGTTACGGTGGAGGCGCCCAAGGTTTTTGAAAATATTCTGATCCAATGGTCGGCCATTCCAATTGATATTGACGGGCCGGTTGACGCATGGGCACCGCCAGAGGTCAGTGAAGGGCCCGTGAAGGTCGAACTTGAGCCGGGAACATGGGAAGTGCGCGGAGAAGCCGGCGATCAGGTTTTCTTGGGAAAGATCGAAGTGGTTGAAGGCGGCAATAACCGGTTTGTCATCCCTTACTCAGCAGAAGAAAGTCCGGCGGGCGAAGACGCGGCAAGCCTGGATGCCCAATTTGACGGATATGTATGCACCAAGGATGTCACCTGTCAGATTACAGATGAAGAAACAGGGCTGAGTTTTCCACTTCCACCGGGCTGGTCGGCGGAAACACCATATTACTATGAAACTGCTGCCGGCACGCGTTCCGACCTGGTTACGGTTACATTTTACTACCGCGATGACACCGATCATCCGGTTATATTGAATCCGGTCCGCTGGATGGTGCCAAACTCTGAAGGTACGTGCACGCAGCTTCGCATCGGCGTCATTTGTCGGTACGACCCGTCACCAGCCGAAGTGGTTCAAGGATTCAAGCTGTTGGCGGGACACGCTTCCTTTAACGCAAAGGGCGGCCAAGGCGCACTCAATGCCCGCGATATCAATGAAATGCTTACGCAGGCATCCTCCTGAAAAAGGGTGGGCATGCAAAATAATAAAAGGAATGTACCGAATGAATTTTTCGATGTTTAAGGCTGCAATCGCGGGGGCAGGAATGTCCGTGATGCTTGCCGGTGCTGCGTTGGCCGATCCGCTGGTGATTGTGGTTGTGGATCCTCAAGGCAATGGGGTCTCCGTTTTTACGAACGACACGATAACCGATACGGAATATGCGATGATCACGGGCATTGATGTGCCCCCCGAAGCGCCGGGACAAAATGTGCTCGTTTTGGAAGAAGGCAAAAATGCCCGCTGGACAAATGACACGATTGACGAAATTGACCGGCATTACGGGGGAGATGGTGCGCCCCCTTCCCGGGATTTGAACAAGCATCCCAATGCACCGGGGGAAGTGATTGATTTGACCCGCCCGCCTTCTGGAAGCAAGGTCATTGAGATTTTTGATGACAAGGACGAGAAAAATAGCGGAAACGGGTCGGCAAATGACAACAATAATAATGGAAATGACGGAAAGTCAGGCGAAGATGATGGCACGCCAAATGTGGCTTCCGGTATCGAGTTAAAAAGCGGGAACTGGCAGATTTCTCCGGGGGAAACCGTCTTTGAGGGGTGCGGGGCCAAACTGCCCGTCCAGATCAGAAGCGCGATGCCCAACATATCCGGTCAGGTAAAATCGTTTACGTTTTCAAGGCCATTCAACCCGCAAACGGACATGGACTTGTATGCACCTCTTTTGGTGTTGTGGAGCCAGACTTCTCCCAGTGAGTGGTTCGGTTTTGTGGAATTGCCTGAAAATGGCGGGGCACAGGCCGGTATCGAGTTTGGTATTTCGATGGAAATGGACCTCATCAGTCCGACGGAAATTGATATTCTCAGCC
>JALWTJ010000300.1 GCA_027082895.1 Hyphomicrobiales bacterium
TGCCGGTCCAGAAAGGCGGTCACGTCCGGCTGGTCATAGAGGCGGTGCACATGGAACAACTTTTCCAGTTCCGGCTCGCAGGGGCGCACCATTTCGCTGGTTACCAGAACATGTTTCATTTCACCCTACCCTTCCGGTTTTTTGCCCCTGTCGCCCCCCGGGGCTGTCCATGGCATTGCCATGCATTGGCAAGTGACGCAAACTTATGTCAAATCTGGCGTATTGCAATCCATTGCGGGCAGTTCCTTCCTGTCCAGATGAAACGAACGATCCAACGGGGGCACCATGGCCGAATACATTCTTGCAATAGATCAGGGCACCACTTCCAGCCGCGCCATCATCTTTGACGAAAACAGGCAAGTAGCCGGCATTGCCCAGCAGGAATTCACCCAGATCTATCCCGAGGCGGGATGGGTCGAACATGATCCGGAAGAAATCTGGCAGACGGTGCTGACCACCTGCCGGCAGGCCATCGTCAATGCGGGCATCCAGCCCGCCGAGGTAGCCGCCATCGGCATTACCAACCAGCGCGAAACCGTGGTGGTGTGGGACCGGGAAACGGGAGAGCCGATCCACAATGCCATCGTGTGGCAGGACCGGCGCACGGCGTCCATGTGCGACATGCTCAAGCTCGCGGGCAAGGAAAAGATCTTCACCCGCAAGACCGGCCTGCTGCTGGATCCCTATTTTTCCGGCACAAAACTGCGCTGGATGATGGAAAATGTGCCCGGCATCCGGGAAAAGGCGCGCCGGGGAAAGCTGGCCTTCGGCACCATCGACTGTTTCCTGATCTGGCGGCTGACCGGGGGCGAGGTGCACGCCACGGACGCCACCAATGCCTCGCGCACGCTGCTGTTCAACATTCAAACCCAGGAATGGGACGAGGAACTGCTGTCCATTCTCAAGGTGCCCGCCGACATGCTGCCCGAGGTCAAGGACTGCGCGGACAATTTCGGGGTTACCGACCCCTCCCTTCTGGGCGCGCCCATCGCCATTCGCGGAGTTGCGGGGGATCAGCATGCGGCGACCATCGGACAGGCCTGTTTCAAGCCGGGCATGATCAAGGCCACCTTCGGCACCGGCTGTTTTGCCCTGCTCAATACCGGGGAGGACATCGTGCGGTCAAAGAACCGCCTGCTGACCACCATTGCCTATCGCTTCAATGGCAAGACGGCCTATGCGCTGGAAGGCTCGATCTTTGTTGCGGGGGCGGCCATCCAGTGGCTCAGAGACGAACTCCACCTGCTGGAGGACGCGGCACAAAGCGGTTCCATGGCGGAACAGGCCGACCCCAGCCAGAACGTCTACATGGTGCCCGCCTTTGTCGGACTGGGGGCCCCGCACTGGGATGCGGAGGCGCGCGGGGCCATTTTCGGGCTGACCCGGGGCACCGGTCCCAACGAGTTGACCCGGGCGGCGCTGGAAGCGGTTTGCTACCAGGCAAAGGATCTGATGGACGCCATGACCCGGGACTGGAAGGGAGACGGTGAAACCGAATTGAAGGTGGACGGGGGCATGACCGCATCGGACTGGACCATGCAGTTCCTGGCCGACATGCTGGATGCACCGGTCAACCGCCCGGCCATTCTGGAAACCACGGCTCTTGGGGCCGCCTGGCTCGCCGGGGCCCATGTGGGGGTGTGGGAAAACGAGCGCCACTTTGCCCGGGCATGGTCCCTGGACAGGCGATTTGAGCCGAACATCAATCGGCGGCTGCGCAACCAGAAACTGAAAGGGTGGGCAGATGCGGTGTCACGCACCCTGAGCAAGCGGCCATAGGGAGCCTTATCCCCCTGTCCGGCCCGTGCGCCTGAAAAAAGGGGAAGGGTTCCGGCGCGCGGCGACTTACGGGTTGAGCCAGGCGGCGAGGGAACCACCGAATATCATGGCCCAGTAGAATTTCTGTCCCTTGTCGGAAGTGGCGGCCGCAAGACCGAATTCGGTGAAATTGGGGCTGAGCAATGTCCGGCGATGCCCGGCGGAATTCAGCCAGTCCTCGATGGCCCTTTCAAGGGTGTGCTGCCCTCCGGCAAGATTTTCGGCAACCGCGCCATGGTAACCGGCCGCGGTCACACGCTCGCGCAGGGTGCCCCCGAGGGTATGGGAAAGAATTCCCTTTTCCGCCATCAGCCGGGCATGGGTGCGGGCGGCATCTTCAAGAAGAGGATTGTAGGTCAGCGGTTCACGCCCATAAGCGGCGCGGGTCGCATTGATCTGCTGAAGAATGACGGAGCGGGAAAGAGTGGCGGGGGTCGTGGTGCCACTGGGCAGATAGGTGGAACAGGCAGAGGCAGCCAGACCAAGGCCAGCGGCCAGCACCGCGCGGCGGGTCAGCCGGTTTCGTGCCGGGTCCGGGACCGGACCGTGCGTGTCCGCCATGGGCCGATCCCCCGCCATCATTTCCGCCGCATCCCCTTGCAAGGAATTGCCCATTCCGGGTCTACCGGCCAATGGAATCGGGATTGTCCAGAGCCGGTGATGTGTCCACCTGCAACGGGCCGATACCCAGCCTGTCTGCCAGGGTCAGGATCATGTCCTTCTGCTCCACCAGGCTGGAAATGGCGGCCTCAAGCAGACCATTGCCCCGCTCGTTGTCCTTGCCGATCATCAGGTCGAACGCTTCCTTGTCGCGGGCATAGTCCACCACCATGCGCATGCGGGCCATGGCCAGCCCGAGGCTGGTACGGAACCTGTTGTCCAGATCCGGATCGATCCGTTCCAGAACATCAGCGATGGACGTTCCCTTGATCAGGTCATTGCCCAGGGTGAAATATTCCCCGAAATAAACCACGGCCAGCCCACGTGCGTTCAGCAGGTAGGAAACGTGGCTGGCATTGGAAAACTGGTCGATTTCAGCGCTGGGGTCGTGCAGCAGCAGGGCCTTTTGCAACCGGGTACCGGCCAGATCTCCATAGGCCAGATTGGCCATGGCCTGCAGGATGCGGTTGACGCCGGTTTCCGGGTCGGCAATCAGGCTGCGCCGGGCCTGCCCGGTAACCTGCCAGTCTCCCACCATCTCGTTCAGATCATCAATGAGAAGATTCACCGCCGCATACAGATATTCGCCCCGGCGCGCGCAATTGCCTCCGGTGCAGTTCTCCAGATCAAAATCCGTGAAGGGACGCTGACCGGCGCCCGCGTCCACGTCCTTTTCCTCCGGCCCCGAAATATCCTCGCCCCAGAGAAGAAATTCGATCACATGAAAACCGGAGGCAATGTTGGAAGGATCGCCGCCAGCATGCTGCAGCGTGCCGGAAATCAGTTCAGGAGAAATGCGGGACGTATCCACCTGCACGCCATCAATGGTCATGGAATCCGAACCGATGATCGAATCGGAGGGGGCAACGCTCTGGCCATCCGCATAATCGATGAAGGAAGCCTTGATCGGCCAGGCATTGACCCGGTCCACCCATTCCGCGGCCCCCGGCGCACTCAGAACCAGCACTTCGGCCTGCTCGAAGGGAATGCGGGCGGCCCGCCAGGCATCGCGGGCCGCGGTCAGGGTGTCCTGTGACGGATTGTTGAGCAGATCCTCGATGGCCGTCCTGAGAGAGATGGCGCTATCGGCGGAATCCTTGAAGGCGGCCAGCCCGATATCGGCGTAGTTCTTGACGATCTGGGCCATTTCCTCGTCGGTCGGGGAATCGGACTGGGCCAGAACGGGGGTGCCCAGCATGGCCAGCGTGGCAATGATCAGGGGCGCGCGCAAAATGGGGATATACATGAGTTCTCCTGCCGGAATGATGGGCACAACATAGCGTTATATAGGCTGACCTCAACCCGCGTTGCACGCAAAAAGCAGCATTTCAAGGCCGCAAGATGGCTCCGGACGATCACGAATCTGTTGGGGGCGGCCTGTCCCCGGCCGCAACAGGCAGATTCAGCCGTCAGATTCAGCCAAGGGAATCAAAGAGAGATTTGATCCGTCCCAGTTTCTCCATGTGCTGCGCCCGCAGGCACAGATTCAGGGTCACGAACTGGCGGCCGGGCGCAAACACGCAGATATTAAGGCCCGGATGGTAGGTGCCGGTAAAGACGGGCTCCTCCAGATCCTTGACGATTTCCCCGCTCAGGCGCTGGGGCGGCACCACGGAAAGGGTAATGTGGTAACCGGCGGAAAAGCGGAACAGTTGCGCGGAATAAAGGGAAGGAAACCGGGCGTGCAGCCAGCGATGCATGCCGAACATGGCATTGAGAAGGGTCTGGGTGGCCGTCCGGTCTCCGGATTCGGCCCGGGTAATCTGCGCATCAAGCTCCCGGGCATAATGGGCAAAATCATCATGGACAGGAATGTTCAGGTCGATCAGGCGGAACTGGAAATAGTCATCATTGGTCTGGAAGCTGTCGGTCTTGCTCAGATCCGTGTAGTTGGCACGGATCCTTTTGCGGGAAAATCCCTTCCCGCCATCGTTCAGCACATAGGTGGTCAGGGCAAAGATCAGGGAGCGCTGGCGGATGCCAAGACGCTGGGCCGCCTCCCGCAGTCGGGAGCGGTCCAGCACGAGGGACCGGTACTGCAGATCGGCAACCCGTGGCGCCAGCAGGTAAGCGGCCAGAATCTGAACCGGCGCCAGTGCCGCGGCAAGGACGCGATAGGCCAGCTTGCGGCCCCGGGAAACCGCGGGCGGCCTCTTTGCCACATCCCCCCGCTCCACATTCTGGGAGCGGCTGAGGCGGGCTGCATCCTCCCCTTCGAAAAGGGAGTGGGTTGCCAGAACCAGCACCATTCCGTGACGGCCCTTTTCGTCCGTCCCCCCGGCGCGGTTCACACCGAAAACGCGCAGCAGGGGCAGGTCGCGCGCCTCGAACATGTCATCGCCGATCATGGACCATCTGTCCGGATAGGCCGACAGGTCCTCCACCTGTTGCAGGGAAATG
>JALWTJ010000301.1 GCA_027082895.1 Hyphomicrobiales bacterium
GAAGTTGCCGGTCTGGGAGAATTTTGTTGCGCTTCCAAATCCATCAGGCAAAAATCAGATATTGCCGACGCCACGAACATGATTTGAAGGAAGGATAGTGAGATGCCAACAGTACGCGGATGCGACATGCCTGACGGGCTGCTCTACGATGTGGAGAACAATATCTGGTACCGGGAAAATGACGATGGCACGGTAACCGTCGGCATGACATCGGTCGCCGCTGCCATGGCGGGGCCCATGGTCGCATTTACCCCCAAGCGGGTGGGTCGCAAGGTGCGGGCACAGAAATCCTGTGCGACCATTGAATCGGGCAAGTGGGTCGGGCCGGCAAAAATCGCCTTCGAGGCGGAGGTTGTCGAGGTCAACGAAGCCTTGTCGGCGGACCCCAAGATTGCCAATGGCGATCCTTATGAAGCGGGCTGGATGGTCAGGGTGAAGCCGACCGACTGGGCAGCTGCCAAGGCGGAGCTTCTGCCGGGTACCGAGATTGCCGGCCCCTATGAGGCCAAGATGGCGGCGGATGAATTTGCGGGCTGCGAGGCGGCAGCCTGAACAATCGGATTACGGACAATCAGATCAAACGGAGTGGGCCAGCTTCAAAAAATACGGAGAAAACCATGTCTAGCGAACAAAATGCAAAATCCATGTCCATCATCGTGACCAAGGGGGCGCTCGATCAGGCCTATCCGCCGTTCATTCTTGCGACCACCGCGGCGGCCATGGGGCTGGACGTGACGTTGTTTTTCACCTTTTACGGGTTGAACCTGCTCAAGAAGGATCTCAATCTGAAGGTGACCACCCTTGGTAACGCAGCCATGGAAATGCCGATGATGGGGGGCCATATGGCCATGCCCAACATCCTGGCGGCCATACCCGGTGCCGGGGCGCTGACCACGTCCATGATGAAGAACCTGATCAAGAAGAATGGTGTGGCCTCGATCGAGGAATTGCGGGAAATGACGGTGGAGGCGGATGTCAAGATCATTGCCTGCCAGATGACCCTGGACCTGTTCGACTACAAGCCCGAAGACCTGATCGAGGGGCCGGTGCTGGGTGGTGCTGCCACCTATATCGAGGTGGCCACCAAGTCCGACATCAACCTGTTCATCTGAACATGCCTGAAAAACCGCTTTTTTGCGGCAAGGTGAAATTGAAAAACTGACGAAACTGGAGAACGAGCCAATGGCCGATCAAGTGCTTGATGTGAAGGGCATGAATTGTCCGCTGCCGATTCTGAAGGCAAAGAAGACCCTGAAATCCATGGAGGCGAATGCCACTCTTGAAGTTCTGGCGACCGATCCGGGTGCCGTGGCCGACTTCGAGGCCTTTTGCCGCACCACCGGCAATACGATGGTGGAATCCAAGAAGGAAGGGGATGTCTTTTCCTTCGTGATCCAGCACACGGCCTGATCCCTTCCCCATTGTGGATTGCTACCGCGCACCCCGGCTGATGCGGTGGAAGGGCGCGCGGTATTACAATCTGAAGCTCTCACCGGTTGGCCGGATGTTGTCGCGGCTGCTTTCCATTTTTGGGGGCGGAGCGGGGAGCAGGTCTGGCCCGGGGTGCTGTTTTTGCCAGGGGAATTGTCCTTGCCGGTTCATGCCGGAAACGTGGAGCGCCCTTCCTGTTTTTTGAGGGGCGTTTGCCTGTGTTCCGAGGGCGTCGGCAAGCTGGTCAATCAGTCCCGGACTGTCTGTTCGTTGCTATGGGCAGCGTCCGGAATGGGAGAATTCCCCGGGTCGGCAGCCGGAATATCACAGAACAGTTCATAAAGTGTGCCCACGATCCGGCGCGCCTTTTCGTCTGTCAGGGAATAGTAGATGGAGCGGCCCTGGCGCCGGGCATCCACCAGATTTTCTTCGCGCAGCCGGGCCAGTTGCTTTGAGACGGATGACTGGCTCATGTGGAGCAGTTCTTCCAGCTGGCTGACTGTTGCCGGGCCTTCGGCCAGCCGGCACAGGATCATCAGGCGGCCGGCATGGGCGATGGACTTGAGAAAATCGGTCGTACGATTGGCGTTGTCCAGCATCCGCTCGGAACTCCCTGTTTCACTTGCTGAATTTTTCATGGTCAGGCCAGTGGCCGATGCCGGGCCGGCCTGCCCGCGCGGCATGCCCTGTTCCTGCAATTCGCTCATGGCAGGGACACTCCTGCGGCTGGTTGTCACAAGTCCGGTCCGGAAGGGGACGCGAACGGTATTCACATTGCCGTTATAGAGGTATTTGCGTGTGACCGCTACGGGTGGGGATGGATTTGTTGCCTAATGGAACGAACCGGATGGTGGGAGTGCGGAATGCCGGTTCCCGGCTGCGAAGCACCCCATTGCGGCATGAGCAAAGCGAACTTGCGTGCGATACGAATGGTGCCGCATGGGTGATTCGAACACCCGACCCCATCATTACGAATGATGTGCTCTACCAACTGAGCTAATGCGGCGCTCTGGTGCCGACCGTTTGCGGGATGCAGCAGGCCGACTGAAAAACGCCCGGGCAGGCCGGGCCGTTTGTTGCCGCAACGCTCTAGCGCACCCATGACGGGTTTGTCCATTGTCATTTTGCCGGTTGGGCAAAAATGTGGAACAATCTGTCGCCCCCTTGTCAGGTGCCGGCTCCTTGCGGTGCCTTTTCGACGGGTTCGGCGGTTTCTTCCTTTTCACCTGGCGCCCCACTCATGTTGCCGGTAGCCTCTTCATTTTCCGTGGCGGCTGGAATGACCGGCTTTTGCGCATCCGGCGTTCGTGGCGGCTGTTCCAGAATCAGGTCGGAGGGAACATCCCGTTCCGTTGGGTCCGGCATATCCGACATCCGGGGTGCAGCCAGTGAACTGGTGGGAACCTTGAATTCAAAGGCGTCCAGTTCGCCGGTAACCGGGGAAACGGGTGCCCACTCGTCCGCCGTTACCCCGTCGGCGGTCCAGGTGGGGTCCGGGGGGGCGCTGACGGCACGGGACAGCCACTGCCGGGCCCGGCCATGATCGGCGTTTTCGCCCTCGCTTATGCGGGCCATGGCCACGCATACGGCGCGGCTGGGAGTGTCTTTTGCGTAAGGGGCGAGTACCTTTCGTGCAGTGGCAAAATCACCGGCGGCAATGGCGCCTTCTGCCAGAACGATGGCCGAAGGGGCATCCGGGGGCGGGTCCGGCATCAGGTCCTTCAGCCGCTTGAGCCGTTCCAGCGGGGAAATGCCTGGCTGCACGTTGGCAAACAGTTCGGCTACATGGGGATGGTGGGTATTGCGCCAGACACGGCGCAGAAGGGAAGTGGCCTTGCGCAACTCTCCCTTGTTGGAATGGATGCGAGCGGCAATCAGGGCGGCGGGGACGAAGTCGGGCTCCATCTTCAGGGCGATGCGCGCATTGTCCAGGGCCGTGTTGGGGTCGGTGGTTTCATTGGCTCCGGCAATGGCGGTGTGCAGAACGGCCAGCTTTCGCTTGCGCGCGGTCCGCGCCTCCCGGCTTCGCGCCGGCTCCTGGTGCACCATCTTGAGGGCGGCCGGCCAGTCCTCGTTCCGGGTCAGTTCCTTGAAAATGACCTTTCCGGCCCAGGACAGTTCGGGGGAAAGGGAGTGGGCCTTGCGGGCAAAGGTAAGGGCGGCATCGGGCCGGTTCTGGGCTTTTGCCTGTTCGTAAAGGCCGGAAAGGGCGGCAACGGCCGTTTCCGGGTCGTCCAGCAATTCGCGATACTGGTCGCGGGCTTCTCCCCAACGGCCAAGGGCCAGCTCGGCCCGGGCTTCGAGCAGTTTTGCCGCTGCATTACCGGGAAGGCGGGCCCTGGCGTCTCGGGCCAGGTTGCGGGCCTTTCCCGGATTTCCCGCCTCCAGGGCAACAAGAGCCTGCGAGAGGGCGAGGATTCCCTGTTGCTGGCGTTTGCGGGCGGCGCGGGATTGCAGCCAGGAGGGCATGGACAGCAGGCCGGAAAACAGGTTCCAGCCCAGAATGCTCAGGCCGACAAGGCCCAGCAGGGCGATGGCGGCTATGCCAATCCGTGGTTGCAGACGATAGCCGGCCACGTCCAGGGTAAGCACGCCGGGGACCGAAAGCAGCCAGGTAATTCCCAGGGTCAGGGCCAGGGAAAAGAGAACATAGCCGATCAGGCGGATCATTGGGCGACCTCGGCGGCGGCGGGATCCTGCGCAGACGGTTCCGTGGAGGAGGAAGGGGGTGGACTGTCTGGTTGTTCCAGCGATATGCTGGAGGATGGCGCGTCTGTCCCGGATGCCGTGGCCCCGTCGGGAACAGCGGGATCAAGCGGATCGAGTCGAACCTGATCGATCAGATCACGCAACTGAGCGACGAGACTTATCTGGATTGCGGTGTCGCCCAGGACATTGCGCATGGGCGCGGGCAATTGTTCGATGGCCATGCTGGCGGTGGAAAAATCTTCGTCGGCAATGGCCTGTTCGGCCTGGCGCACCAGATTCTGAACGGGGTCCGTGCTTTCGCTGCTGGTGGGCCGGATGGCCAGGATTGCCTGCAACATTTCGCCCAGACGCTGGGAGAAGGGAGCGTCCGGATCAATGGGGCGTGCGGCCAGCAGATCGGGAATGGCGCGGGTGAATTCATCGGCCAGCATGGCAGGGGAATGCAGTCCGGTTGCCGCGGCGCGAACCAGGGGTTCGGATATTTCCAGATCAGGGCGCAGGCGCTGCAACTCATCCAGACCGGCAAAAAAGGGTTCAGCATTGTTCAATGCGTCCTCGATCTGCGTCAGCAGGGCGGGTACTTCCTGCACCTGGCGAATGGCGGCTTGCTGGTCCCTGCGGGCGGCTTCCTCCCTGAGGGATGTATTCAGCCGGTTCAGATCCTGTTCCACTCGGTCAATGGCTACCTTGTTG
>JALWTJ010000302.1 GCA_027082895.1 Hyphomicrobiales bacterium
CAAGCAATCTGTCCTGCACCCGGGATCGGCACCCGGTCTATTCGGGGGTCAGCTTTTCCCTGTCCGCTGGAGAAGTGCTGCTGCTGCGGGGACCCAACGGCTCGGGAAAATCCACCCTGCTGCTCAATCTTGCCGGACTGCTGCCCCATGACGGCACCGTGGCCCTTGCCCCTCTTTCCGCCAGCAGGAAAAACCAGAGTGAACAGCCGGCAAGCGAACGCATGCACCTGATCGGTCACAACAGCGCCATGAAAAAGCAGCTCTCCCTGCAGGAAAATCTTGTTTTCTGGGCACAGATATCCGGAGGCGATACGGCACGGATCCCCGATGCCCTGTCCCAGGCCGGGCTGGGCGGGCTGGACCGCTATCCGGCCGGTCACCTGTCCGCCGGGCAGCGTCACCGCCTGTCCCTGGCCCGGCTCCTGGTCTCCCCCCGTCCCCTGTGGCTGCTGGATGAACCCAGTTCGGCCCTGGATGCGAGCGGCGACGAATGGATAGCCACCCTGATCGCACGCCACGCCGGTGCCGGCGGCCTCGTTGTCGCTGCCACCCACCGCCCCATTACCCTTGACCCGGCCATCCCCTGCACCACCCTGAACATGGCCGACCACATGCCGGACCACATTCCTGCTCCGGCAATGGAGGCAACCCCGTGAACGCCTTTCTTGCCATCATCCGGCGCGACCTGATCCTGGCCGCCCGTAACGGGGGCACCACCGTCACCCTTCTGGCCTTCTTTCTGTCCATCGGCGTCATCATGCCCATCGCCATCGGCCCGGACAAACCCCTTCTGGCCTCCCTGGCCCCCGCAATCATCTGGATCGCGGCATTGTTATCGACCCTCCTGGGGCTGGATCGCCTGTTCCTGGATGACCATGAAGACGGCTCCCTGCAGGCCTATTCCCATGCCAACGCTTCCCTTGCCACCCTCGCCCTTGCCAAGCTGATCGCCCACTGGCTGATCACCGCTCTGCCCCTGATCCTTGCAACCCCCGTTCTGGCAGTCATGCTGTTCATGGAGTTTCCCGCCTTCCTTGCCACCATAATCGCCCTGTTTCTGGGCACTCCGGCCCTTGTGGCCCTGGGCGCCCTTGGCGCATCGGTTGCCGTTACCCTGAAGCGGGGCGGCGTCATTGCCCCCATCCTGATCCTTCCCCTGTCCGTACCCGTGCTCATTTTCGGCATTTCGGCCACCAATTCCCTGGCCGGGCCGAACGCCTCCCACTCCGCCCTGCTGTTTCTTGGAGCCTTTTCCCTGCTCACCATCGCCTTCACCCCCTTCGCGATTGCCCTTGCGTTGCGCAGCGCCGGGGAATAAACCGTTTTCAGAAAAGTTGACACGGGTCTGATCCAGATCAACATCGCGGTCTGCGGGCAAGGCTAACAGGTTGGGCGCATTCCCATGCCTTTTGCGCATGTCCTGCGGGGAACCCGGTTGCACTCAGGAACGCAAGACCTTTACCGGCGCCCCCCGGGCAGACTGTTTGATCAGAAAGCGACGGCATTCAGATGAACAATACCCAGACAATTCCAACCCACCCGCGCAAGCCCAACTGGTTTTCGCGCCTGGCCAATCCCGGTGTTTTCATGGGATGGAGCCGCCACTGGATCCGGCCACTGGCGCTGCTGACGATCGTCACCTTCGCCATCGGCCTGTGGTACGCCCTGTTCAATTCCCCCGCCGACTACCAGATGGGAGAAACCGTGCGCATCATGTATGTGCATGTTCCCAACGCCTGGCTGAGCCAGATGGTCTACGGCATCATGGCCGTTGCCGCGGTCGGCTCCCTCGTCTGGCGGCACCCCCTTGCCGATGTGGCCATGAAGTCCGCTGCCCCCCTTGGCGCCGCCTTCACCGCCCTGGCCCTGTTCACCGGCTCCCTGTGGGGCCGTCCCACCTGGGGCACCTTCTGGGAATGGGACGGGCGCATGACCTCCACCCTGGTGCTGTTCCTGATGTATATCGGGCTGGTGGCCCTCTGGAACACCTTTGCCGACCATGCACGGGGCGCCCGGATCATTGCCATCTTCACCCTTGTCGGCGCCATCAACATTCCCATCATCAAGTTTTCGGTAGATTGGTGGAACACCCTTCACCAGCCCTCCATCGTCACCGCCAGGGGGTTGACCATGCCCGCCTCCATTGCCACCCCCCTGCTGGTAATGATGCTGGCCTTCACCCTGCTGTTCTTCACCCTTCACTTCATTGCCATGCGCACCGAAATACTGCGCCGCCGCGCCAACACGCTGGAGCGCCAGCACGTCCTGGCCACCGCGGCGGCCAACAAACAACAGGCTGCCTCAGATGATTGATCTTGGTCCCCACGCCCTCTACATCGTTTCCTCCTATCTAGGGGTCACCCTCGTTGTAGCCCTGCTGATCATCTGGGTCCGACATGGCGCACGAAAGCAACATGCCCGTCTGAGCGAACTCGAAGCCCGTGGCATTCACCGCCGGTCCGGCGTCAGCGCCAGTGAATGAGAGCGGGTGCTGCCCGATCCGGACATTTGTCCCGCGCCCCTTTTCAAGCCCCTTACCGCGACAAACCAGATGGCCCTGAACGATGAACCTGCAATCACGACGCATCCTGTTCCTCTCAATTCCCCTGCTGATCGTATTGGGAATCATCATTCTGTTTGCTACCCAGATCAACCGGGACACCTCCATCCTGCCCTCAGTGCTGATCAACAAGCCTGCACCCGAATTTGTCCTGCCCCCGATCGAAAACATTCCCGGCGACATTCCCGGTTTCTCCCGCGATGACCTGCTGGGCCATGTCACCGTGGTCAACGTGTTTGCCTCCTGGTGCATTCCCTGCCGCCAGGAACACAAGTTCCTGGTGCGGCTGGGCAAGGAAACCGACGTGACCCTTTACGGCCTGAACCAGAAGGACGCGCCAGAGGACGCCATCCAGTTCCTGACCGAACTGGGCAATCCGTTCGACCGGATCGGCGCCGACCGGAACGGAAGGGTGTCCATCGACTGGGGAGTGTATGGGGTACCCGAAACCTTCGTCATCAATGCCAAAGGCATCATCACCTACAAGCAGATCGGCCCGCTGAACGAAAGCACCTATGCCGACGGCCTGCTCCCGGCCATCGAGGCCGCCCGCACCGACCAGAACGCTCCGGCTTCCTGACCCGGTGCCCGAAACCGGAAGCTATGCCTTCTGCGAACCGTCTTCCGCTTCCCCGGCATCCGGGGCATACCGGGACAGAAGGCGCACCTGGAAAAGGGAAAACACGATCGTTATCGGCATGATCCCCCATACCTTGAAGGTCACCCACTGATCGGTGGTGAAATTGCGCCACACCAGTTCATTCAACAGCGCCAGAAAAAGAAAGAACAGCCCCCAGCGCAAGGTCAGGATCCACCAGCCCCGCGGCTGCAACCGGTAAACGTCCCCGAACACATATTTGAGCAGGGACAGGCCGAACACCATCCCCCCCAGAAGAACACCGCCAAACAGCAGATTGACAATGGTTGGCTTCATCTTGATGAAGGTATCATCCTGCAGATAAAGTGTCAGACCACCAAACACCAGCACCACGATTCCCGTGACCAGGGGCATGATGGCCACCCGTTTCAACAGGATCCAGGACAGGACCAGCGAAACGACCATGGCCACCATGAAGACGGCGGTTGCCAGAAAGATCGGTTGCGGAAACAGCACGGACCAGGACGGATTGTCCGCCAGCAAGGACTTGCCCCGGGCATTGACGAAAAAGAACAGGATCAACGGCCCCAGTTCCAGCGCCAGCTTGATCAGCTGCGGACGCAATTCCTCCCAGCTTGCTTCCCCCGCTTCGGGCCCCTGTTGCGTGCTCATTCGTTTTCCTCACCTGCAATGGCGGCGGCAAAATCCCGGGCATTGAACGGTTCAAGATCGTCCACGGCTTCCCCGACGCCGATAAAATGTACCGGAAGGGAAAACCGGCTGGCAATGGCCACCAGTATGCCTCCGCGCGCGGTGCCGTCCAGTTTTGTCATTACCAGGCCCGTTACCCCGGCCCTCTTGCCGAATATTTCCACCTGTTGCAACGCATTCTGCCCGGTGGTGGCATCAAGGGTCAACAGGACCGAATGGGGCGCATCCGCATCCACCTTGCGAATGACCCGAATGATCTTTTCCAGCTCCGCCATCAGTTCGTCCCGGTTCTGCAGGCGACCCGCCGTGTCAATGATCAGGACATCATGCCCCCCCTCCCGGGCCGTGACCATGGCATCATAGGCCAGTCCGGACGCATCGGAGCCGGCCGGCCGCCGGATGACCTCGCACCCGGTCCGTTCCCCCCAGATGACCAGTTGCTCGATTGCCGCGGCCCGAAACGTGTCCCCCGCGGCAAGCAGCACCTTTTTCCCCCGGGCGGTGAATTTCTCCGCCAGCTTGCCGATGGTAGTGGTCTTTCCCGAACCGTTGACCCCCACCATCAGGATAACATGGGGCGATGCCACATCCCCCGACGGACCAACAAGGGAAAACGGCACTGCCACCGGCGCCAGCACCTTTTCCACCTCCCGGGCCAGCACCTGCCGGACCTCACCGGTGGAAATCTGCTTGTCGAACCGGTCCTGTGCCAGTGCCCGGGTTATGGTCGTGGCCATGTCCACGCCAAGATCGGCCTGAATCAGCACGTCTTCCAGTTCTTCAAGGGTGGAATCGTCCAGCTTTCGCTGGGTAAACACCGCCCCGATATTTTCACTCAGCCTGTCCGAGGTCTTCTTCAGGCCCGACGTCAGACGCCGGAACCAGCCCACTTTCTCCTCTGGCTCTGGCTCTGGCTCTGGCTCTGGCTCTGGCTCTGGCTCTGGAATGGTTCCGCCCGAT
>JALWTJ010000303.1 GCA_027082895.1 Hyphomicrobiales bacterium
GCAACATGCTGCGCATCCGGTGGGTGGGCGCTGGAAAACAGGACATTGCCGCTGGCAAGTATGGTGGCAACGCGAGAAAATCCCCCTTCCTGAAACACGCGGCGCAATTCTTCCATCCGGACGGTGCGGTTGCCCAGATTTATGCCCCGCAGAAAGGCCACCCAATGCCCATTGTTCATGCCGGAATCCCCATGGAGAGACAGAGCGTCAAATCAGGAAACCTCAAACGGCACCACCTGGCAATTGTCGGGCTGAACGCCGGTGACTTCGCGAATGAAATTGCCATGGGAGACAACGGCCGTATCCGTCAGACGGTTTGTGCGCAGATATGCAACGAAGCGGGCGGCGCGGGCCTGAAGGGATTCAAGGGATTCCTTGATGATGTTGTCGGGGGTGGGAACAACCGTTTCCGATCCGGAGGGTTCGTGCCACCAGATTTCGGGCAGATGGGCGAAATCCAGATGCGGATAGTTCTTCTTCAATTCCGCGGGCGGTGAGCCAATATCACAACTGTGGCAGAGCTGCTCGCGAATGGTGGGGACGACCTGCATGGGATGGTCTGCACCAAACATCAGGCTGGCCGTCTGCAGTGCCCGGGTCAGGGGCGAAACGATGACATGGCGAATGCCCAGCCCAGCCACCTGATCAGCGGCCTTTTGGGCCTGGGTTTCCCCCAGGGCGGACAGGGGCGCATCGGGAATCATTGGATCGATCTTGCTGGGCCAGAATTCGGCGTTGAACCGGGACTGGGCGTGGCGAATGAAATAGATGGTCATGGATGGCCGGTACCTTTATCTGGCTGGCAAAAACAGGAGCAGCCATAGCACGAATTTCCCCCGGACTTGGTGAAAAATGAAAGGGTGCACACGACCAGCCGGGCCCCGTTTGCGCGGGGGGAGTGGAAAAAAACCCGCATCTGGCCGACAATGGGGCCAACAGGGAGGGAATTTCAACCATGCTGTTTCGTCATTTTTCGGCCATTTCCCGCAGCGCACCGGCCAATTCAGGCCTGCGCACCGCAAACGGCTTCCTTTCCTATCACGAACTGTTGCCCCGGGTGCACGGGCTGGCCTCGGGCCTGCTGGAAAAGGGCATCGGGGTGGGGGACCATGTGGCCATCCTGCTGAACAATGGTCCGGACTTTTTCACCTGCGTGCAGGCGGTGGCCGGTGTGGGAGCCATCGTTGTGCCGGTCAACGGTGCATCCGGGGAGAGTGAGCTGGACTGGATTGCCGGCAAATGCCGTTTCCGGGCGGTCATTTTCGCCAAAGCGTTCGCCAAGGCCGCGCAACGGATCCGGGAAGAAACAACGCTGATGGTGCCCCTTGAGGGAAATGATGCAAGCAGCCTTGCTTCCCTCATGGCCACCCCCAAGGTGGAACTGCCCGAAATTGATGGGGATACCACCGCATCCTACCTGCTGTCCTCGGGCTCCACCGGCCGGCCAAAACTGGTTCCCCACAGCCACCGGGTGCTGGTTGCCTGCGGGCGGGTAGCGGCGGAAAGCCTTGATCTGCAGGCGGATGACATGGTGCTCAACGTTCTTCCGGCCCACCATTCCTTCGGCTATCTGAACGGCTGTTTCGAGGTGCCTTTCCGGCACGCCTCAACCCTTTTCTGGACGGAAAGCGGGCCGCTCATCCTGTCCAGAAACCGGCTGTTCGACGTTATCAACCGTTACCGGATCAGCGTGATGCCGGGGGTGCCGTTCATCTTCAAAACCCTGTGCAGCGGGTCCGACAGGGTCAACCTGCCCTCACTACGGCTGGTCTATTCCAGCGGCATCGCACTGAAAAAGGACATTTTCGACGATTTCCAGCGGCGGTTCGGCCTGACCCTGGTGCAAGGATATGGGTGCACGGAAACCGGCATGCTGGCCCTGAGCGGCATGGGAGGAACACCCTCCCCCTGGAATTCGGTGGGACGCCCGGCCCGGCATGTTTCAATGGAACTGCTGCCCGTAAAAGGGCAGGAGGAGGGAACGGGGGAGATATTCGTGCGCACCCCTGCCCTGATTTCCGGCTATGTGGATGCAGAAGATTCAGGGAACGACGCCTTTGTCGATGGGGGATACCGGACCGGCGATCTGGGCCGGTTCGATGCAGAAGGAAACCTTTATATCGTGGGGCGCATCAAGCTTTTGCTGGAGGTTGCTGGCGAAAAGGTGGACCCTTACGAGATCGAAGACGTGCTGTGCACCCACGGGGACGTTGCAGAGGCGGTCATTGTCGGGCGGGCCGATCCCGGAACGGGTGAACAGCGCCTGCACGGGATCGTGGTTGCACGGGCGGGAAAATCACCGGCCCCGGATGCATTGATTGCCTTTTGCCGTGGGCGACTGCAACCGTTCAAGGTGCCCCACAGTATCGAATTCCGCACCAGCATCCCCAAAAGCTCCACCGGGAAGGTGCTCCGCAGCAAGCTTTGAGGACTCATACCGACCGGTTGGCAACAATATAGGCAGCAAGGGATGCCGGGCTTTCAAACAGGTCCGGTCCGATATCCTGGTCGCCAATTGTCAGACCGAAACGGGTTTCGATGAACTGGATCAGCCGTACGAGATTGAGGGAATCCAGAACGGCCTTTCCGATCAGATCCGTTGCGCCATCAAGGCTGTGCTCAACATCCCGGCCCCGGACAAGCTGACGGATATGGTCCACGATTTCTTTCGTCACCTTTTCCTTTTCACCCATTCACCTGCTCCCAGATTGCCGCTGCCGGCCGCTTATTTCGGGCACGAAACCGCCCGGCCCGTCTTCCCGGCCTGCTTTGTCCCTTGCGGGAAGTGGCACGGGCATGCTTGCAGTTTTGCCGCTCATGTCGGAATGTCAAGCCACGGACCAATGGGATGACAGCAACGAATTTGGGCAAAAAGGGGAGCCAGGTCGTGAGCATGACCGATGAACGCGAACTTGGCGAGCAGGAACGCCTGCTGCAGAACATTCATCGTTTCGGCGGCCTGACCGGGGTTCAGGTGCTGCATCTGGAAGGTGACATCACTTCCCAAACGGTGCGTCGCGCCCTCGACCGGTTGCAGGAACGCCACCCCATGCTGGCAGCCCATCTTGCAATATGCGGCATCGGCATGACACGGGAATTGCCGTTCCTTTTCCTGCGTCGGCGCCTGCGCATGGGTAACACGCGCCCCATCCCCCTCAGGGTGGTTGATGGAAACGGCGACTGCTCCACCTGCATGCAACTCGAACTCAAACGCCCCATACGAGGGTGGCGGCGCCCGCTGATCCGGGCGGTATTCTGTCCGTCGGGCGGAAAAGAACAGCCCCATCACCTGCTGATAACAACCAGCCATGCCATTGCCGATGCCCGGGCGGCCAACCGGATCACCCGCGATCTGCTGGACTTTCTGGGCCATCCCGACCGGTCGGAACAACTCGAACCTGCCACGGGATTGCCCCCGCCGCTGGAAAGTCTGATGCCGGAAAAATCACGTGATGATTCGGCCCCCTATCTGCCGGCTATCCGGCTGCCGACCGGTTTCAACCTGTTCCGCCGGAAGCAGACGCGGGTCATCCGGCACCGCCTCACCCGGGGGCAGACCAAACACGTTCACGCCATGGTGGCGCAAAAACGGGTCAGCCTGCACGGATTGCTGAGCGCGCTTGCCCTCATTCATCTTGGAAAGACCCACAAGCTGGACGAGCTGACCCTTTTGTCCAACGTGGAGTTTCGCGACCAGTGCACCCCCCATCCGGGAGAAGAAACCGTGGGATGCTATATTGACATCATCCGCACCCGCCATCGCACGGACCTTGCCCTGTGGCCTCTTGCCAGCCGCATCATGTTCGGACTGATAACCACGCTGGCGCGCAACCGGGCGGGGGCATCGGTGCTGAAACTGCCCACGTTCGAATTCTATCGGCGCGAGGGGTGGGATACGCTGCGCACCGGCATGCGGCTCGACGCGCTCACCGTGACCAGCGCCAATGATTCGGGCATCCGGTCCCAACATGGGGCCATCCGGTTGCGGGACATGCACATTTGCGTGTCCCTGGCCACGGTGGGCGCGAGCTATTTCCTTGTGTCCATGGAGCGGGAAGGCGCACTGGATATTCACCTGTGTCATACCGTTCCCTGTGTCAGCGACACAATGGCCCGCGAACTGCTTGATGCCATCATTGACGGGCTGAAAGGGCTGTAACCCCGGCCCCCTTTTCCGGCCCGTTCCGCAAACTGGCAAAAAATGCCGCAATGGCAAAGTTTTGCCTTTGATTTCCGCGCGGGCGGCCTATTCTTTGAACCGGGAACAGGAAGAAGGTCGGCATGAAAACGGATATCGAAATTGCCCGGGAAACAACCGGAGCCGCCATTGAAGAAATCGGTGCAAAGCTGGGAATTCCGGCAAGTGCCCTCAGCCCGATCGGGCGGGACAAGGCAAAGGTGGAAAGCGATTTTATCGCCGGTCTGAACGAACGGGACGACGGAAAGCTGATCCTTGTTACCGCGATCAGCCCCACCCCGGCCGGAGAGGGAAAGACCACGACCACCGTGGGGCTGGGGGACGCCATGTCACGGCTGGGGAAAAAGGTTGCCATTTGCCTGCGCGAGCCGTCCCTTGGCCCCTGTTTCGGCATGAAGGGGGGGGCGGCGGGGGGCGGACACGCCCAGATCATCCCCATGGAGGACATCAACCTGCACTTCACCGGGGATTTCCATGCCATCGGGGCGGCACACAACCTGCTCAGCGCCATGATCGACAACCACATCTATTGGGGAAACACGCTGGGGCTGGACGCGCGGCGCATCAGCTGGCGCCGGGTGGTGGACATGAATGACCGGGCC
>JALWTJ010000304.1 GCA_027082895.1 Hyphomicrobiales bacterium
CGCTCACCGCGGCCCCATAGGCGTAATAGAAGAACGGCCGCCCCTTGCCCGTTTCCCGGTTCCAGTGAATGTCCGGCGTCTTGTAAAATCCCGCCGCCGACAACTGCACCCGCGCCATGTAGGCAGCATTGATCACCTCGGCAAAGGCCCCGGACCAGTTCCCGCACCGCACCTGACCGTGCCCATAGACGATGTCCGACGTCGCGTCCCCCGACAGGTCACGAATGACCGGAACCAGGCGTTCCTTGATCTGCTCGGCCGCATCAAGGGCCGCCATCCCGTTCAGGTCCGACCCCGACGACGCCGCCGTTGCCGAGGCATTGGGCACCTTGTCGGTTGCCGTTGCCGTGATCCCGATTGCCGACAGGGGCACCCCGAACGCATCGGCCACCACCTGCGCCACCTTGGTGTTCAGACCCTGCCCCATTTCCGTGCCGCCATGGTTGAGATGAATGGAACCATCCTGATAGACATGCAACAGCGCGCCGGCCTGGTTGAACCATGTGGCGGTAAAGGAAATGCCGAACTTGACCGGCGTCAGGGATATGCCCTTCTTCGTGATGTCATTGTTCCGGTTGAACGCCAGTATCGCTTCGCGCCGTTCCCTGTAGCGGGAGCTTTCCTCCAGCTCCGAAACGATCCGGTGAATGATGTTGTCGGTCACCTGCTGGTGATAGGGCGTTACATCCCCGGTATCGGGTCCGTAAAAATTGGCCTTGCGCACATCCAGCGGGTCCAGCCCCAGATCATAGGCGATATCCTCGATCATCCGCTCGCTGACCAGCACCCCCTGCGGCCCGCCAAATCCGCGAAAGGCGGTATTGGAAACCGTATTGGTCCGCAACGGCCGCGAAACCAGTTCCGCCGCCGGCAGATAATAGGCATTGTCTGCATGAAACAGGGCCCGATCGGTCACCGGCCCGCTCAGATCGGCAGAAAACCCGCAGCGGGCGGCAAACTCCGCCTTCACCCCGTGAATTTTTCCCTTTTCGTCATAGCCCACCTCGTAGCGGACCGCAAAATCGTGGCGCTTGCCCGTTGCCACCATGTCATCGTCCCGGTCGGGACGCAGCTTGACCGGCCGCCCGGTTCGGCGGGCCGCCATCGCCGCCACGGCGGCAAACAGGTTGGACTGGGTTTCCTTGCCACCAAACCCGCCCCCCATGCGGCGCACCCGCACCGTCACCGCGTGGGAAGCCACCCCCAGCACATGGGCCACCATGTGCTGCACTTCCGCCGGATGCTGGGTAGAGGAATAGACCAGCATTTCCTCCCCCTCTCCCGGAATGGCCAGAGCAATCTGCCCTTCCAGATAGAAATGGTCCTGCCCCCCGATCACCATTTTCTCGCTGATACGGCGCGGTGCCCCTGAAAGGGCCGCCGAAACATCCCCCCGCGACAGGGTCAGGGGTTCCGTTACCAGTTCCCCGCCCGCTTCAAGGGCCTGCCCGATATCCAGCACCGGCTCCCCCGCATCATATTCGATGCGCGCCCTTGCCGCCGCCCGCCGCGCCTGATCGCGGGTTTCCGCCACGACCGCGAACAGGGGCTGCCCGAAAAACCGGATGTCCTTGTCGGCAAGTACCGGTTCATCACCAATGCCGGTGGGTGAAATATCATTGCCCCCGGCCATGTCCGGGGCCGTCAGGACACAGATCACCCCTTCGGACTGCTCCACCGGGGAAAGATCCATCTCCCGGATGGTACCGCACGCAACGCGGCTGAGCCCCAGATAGGCGTGACAGGTTCCCTCGAGGCCAGCCATGTCGTCGATATAGACTGCCCGGCCCGAGACCTGACCCACCGCGCTGTCATGGGCAACCGGCTGATGAACAACGCCGCCCAATCCCGTTTCGCTCATGCCGGCTCCTCCACGAATACCACATCCTCATCCAGGCTCTCCAGATAGAAGCGCTTCAAGAGATTACGGGCCGCCAGCAACCGATAGGCAGCCGACCCGCGCACATCCGAAAGGGGTGTGAAATCCTCATCAAGGCGTTCCATGGCCGCCATGACATTCTCAAGGGACCATTCCCTGCCCACCAGCGCCTCTTCGGCATTGCTGGCCCGTTTCGGGATGCCCGCCATTCCCCCATAGGCAAGTGCCGCTTCCACAACCTTGTTGCCCGCGTCCAGCCGCACCCGGAACCCGCCGCACAGGGTGGAAATATCCTCGTCCCGCCGTTTGGAAACCTTGTACACCGCAAAATGCTCGTCCAGGCCCGGATAGGGAATGGAAACGGACTCGATGAACTCCCCCGGTCCCCGATCCTGCTGGCCATAGGCAATGAAATAATCCTCCAGCCGCAGGAAGCGCCGCTCCTCCCCCTTGCGCAGGGTAATGGCTGCGCCAAGAGCAATCAGGGCCGGGGGCGTATCCCCGATCGGCGACCCGTTGGCAATATTGCCCCCGATGGTGCCCATGTTGCGCACCTGCACCCCGCCGATCCTTGGCCAGAAATCCGCCATCTGGGGAAACTGGCGGCATATTACATCACGAAACCGGGCATAGGTGACCCCACTGCCAAGGGTGACCGAGTCCTCTCCCTCCAGTACCTGCTGCAATTCTGCCAAATGGCCGATAAACACCAGTTCGGGAAGGGACCGCATGAACTTGGTGACCCACAACCCCACATCGGTGGCCCCCGCCACCAGCCGGGCTTCAGGATGCTCCACCAGATAACCGGCCAGATCATCCACGCTGGCAGGCAGAACCAGCACCCCGTCCGTGCCCTTCATCTCCACCCGTGCCCCGTCTCTCATCGCCTTCAGGCGGGCCATGACCCCGGAACGCTCCGCCATGAGCGGATCCTTTTCCTGCCCTCCCCCGGCAAGAGCCTGCAGGGCCGCTTCCACGATAGGGCGATATCCGGTGCACCGGCACAGATTACCCTGCAACGCCCGTTCGATTTCCTCGATGCCCGCATCCGGATGCTCCATCCACAACCCGTAAAGGGACATCACGATCCCCGGGGTGCAGAAACCGCACTGGGATCCATGCAGATCCACCAGCGCCTGCTGCACCGGATGCAACGCACCGTTTCCCTTCGTCAGATGTTCGATAGTGACCACATGACACCCGTCCACCGATGCCAGGAACCGGATGCACGAATTGACCGCCTCATAAACGAGACGTTCCCCCTCTCCGGTATCCACCAGACGTCCGACCAGAACGGTGCACGCGCCGCAGTCCCCTTCCGCGCACCCCTCCTTGGCCCCGGTCAGGCGCTGCTCAAGACGCAAATAGTCCAGCAACGTCGCCGTGGGCGACAGATGGTCATGTTCAATGTCCCGATCGTTCAGTCGAAAACGGATCCGGGTACGAATTTCAGGCTTTGGCATGGATCAACTGCCCCTGTAAGTGGAAAAGGCAAATGGCGACACCAGCAATGGCACATGATAATGAGCATCCGCTTGCCCGATGCCGAAGCGCACCGGCACCATGTCCAGAAAAGGCACATCAGTGCCCGCTGTCCCCAGCGAAGCGAAATAGGTGCCTACGTCGAACTGCAATTCATATGGACCGGCAACAAACCCGTCCCCCTCAAGCAGCGGGCTGTCGCAGCGCCCGTCCCCATTGGTAACCCGGGAACACAAAAGCTCCGCCCCCCCTTTCCCGTGACGGTAAAGACGAACGGACATTCCGGCAGCAGGCCTGCCGTTTGCCGTATCCAGCACATGGGTGGTCAGATATCCGGTGCCCAATGACATTCCTCCGAAATTTTCCCTGGAACACCCTTTTCAAAATCCTCGGAATGGGCGAGCCTTGGGACAACGCGTCCCGGGGATAATGAAAAATTTTGACCAATTGGTCAACTTAAACTATTTTCCCTCGTGCATATCAGCTGCAATCCTGTTGGAACTTCCCGATGAACAAACCTTCCCGAGCCCATCGCTACCCCCGCAACATGCGCGGCTACGGCCCCAATCCCCCCGACCCGCAATGGCCGGGCAATGCCCGCATCGCTGTCCAGTTCGTGCTCAATTACGAGGAAGGGGGAGAAAACTGCATCCTGCACGGGGACGAGGCCTCCGAGGCCTTTCTCTCCGAGATCGTGGGCGCGGCCCCCTGGCCCGGACAACGCCACTGGAACATGGAGTCCATCTATGAATATGGCGCCCGTGCCGGGTTCTGGCGCCTGCACCGCCTGTTTACCCGCTATCAAGTTCCCGTCACCGTCTACGGGGTGGCCACCGCCCTGGCCCGGTCCCCCGAACAGGTGGCCGCCATGCAGCAGGCAGACTGGGAAATCGCCAGTCACGGGCTGAAATGGATCGAATACAAGGATTTCGAACCCGATGAGGAACGCGCCCACATGCGCGAGGCCATCCGCATCCATACCTGTGCCACCGGTGAACGTCCCACCGGCTGGTACACGGGCCGCTGCTCGGCCAATACCATTGATCTGGCCAGCGAGGAAGGCGGTTTCGCCTACCTGTCCGACACCTATGATGACGACCTGCCCTATTGGCGTGAACATGACGGCAAGGCACAACTGATCATTCCCTACACGCTGGACAATAACGACATGCGGTTTGCCACCCCGCAGGGCTTCAATTCCGGCGACCAGTTCTTTTCCTATCTGCGCGACAGCTTCGATACCCTTTATGCAGAAGGGCAGGAAGGCAGCCCCAAGATGATGACCATCGGCCTGCACTGCCGGCTGGTGGGGCGGCCCGGGCGCACCGCGGCCCTCAAAAGGTTCATCGAACATGTCAAGGCCCATGAGGAGGTCTGGATCGCCCGGCGCATCGACATTGCCCGGCACTGGCACGAACACCACCCCTTTACCC
>JALWTJ010000305.1 GCA_027082895.1 Hyphomicrobiales bacterium
ATCGAGACCATGCAGATCCCCACGGACAAGATTCGTGAAGTGATCGGCACCGGCGGCAAGGTTATCCGCGAAATCGTGGAAAAGACCGGCGCCAAGGTCAATATCGATGATGACGGCGTGATCAAGATTGCCTCGGCCGATGCCGCCTCCATCGCCGCCGCCGTCAAGTGGATCAAGTCCATCACCGACGAGCCCGAAGCCGGGGAAATCTACCAGGGAACCGTGGTCAAGACCGTGGATTTTGGCGCCTTCGTCAATTTCTTCGGTCCCAAGGATGGCCTGGTTCACATTTCCCAGCTCACCCCCAGCCGCGTCGACAAGACCACGGACGTGGTCAAGGAGGGCGATACCGTCTGGGTCAAGCTGCTCGGCTTTGACGACCGGGGCAAGGTTCGCCTGTCCATGAAGGTGGTCGATCAGGATACCGGCAAGGAAATCGGCAAGGACGATTGATCGTTCTCTACCTGCCAGAAAGTGAGCCTCGCCCCGTCAGCAACGGGCGGGGCTTTTTCGTTTTTTACTTCCGTTCAGACCAGAACCCGGTGGGGCGGATTGTGACTGTCCATGAACACCTGGATGTTCAGAATGACGGTCTCCCCCATTTCGATGCGCCCCTCAAGGGTAGAAGAAGCCATGTGCGGGGTCAGCACCACCTTGTGCTGGCGGGCCAGTTCCAGCAGGTCCGGATTGATCCCCCCCGCATCCTCGAACACGTCCAGCCCTGCCCCGGAAAGGTGACCGGACCCGACAAGGTCAACCAGGGCATTCTCCTCGATCAGTTCGCTGCGCGATACGTTGACCACGAAGGCCCCCGGCTTGAGAAGTTCCAGCCGCCGCCGGTCGAGCAAACGGAACGTTTCGGGGGTGTGGGGCGTGTGCAGGGAGACGATATCCACTTCTTTCAGCATGTCATCCAGTTGCGGCCAGTAGGTGGCCTTCAGGGAATTTTCCACCGGTTCGGGATGCCGTGAGCGCGAATAGTAATGGATGGACAGGCCCACGGCCCGCGCCCGGTGGGCGACCGCCATGCCGATGCGGCCCATGCCGACAATGCCAAGGGCTTTGCCGGTCAGTCGCCGCCCCAGCATCCATGTGGGCGACCAGCCGGGCCACTCCCCTTTCTGCGCCATCAGGCTGGCACCTTCCACGATCCGGCGCGGCACGCTCAGGATCAGCGCCATGGCCATGTTGGCCGTGTCTTCTGTCACCACGCTCGGGGTGTTGGTAACCACGATGTTGCGCTTGCGGGCGGCCACCACGTCCACATTGTCCACCCCGTTGCCATATTGGGCAATCAGCCTGACCTGTTCGGGCAACTGGTTGATCAGGTCCGCGTTCAGCGGATCATTGATGGTGGATACCAGCACGTTGCACCCTGAAACCCCCGCCAGGATTTCCTCGGCATCAAGGATACCTTCATCGGGGGAGAAACGGGTTTCAAACAGGATCGACATGCGTGTTTCAACGCTTTTCGGCAATCGCTGTGTCACGAAAACCCGTGCTTTTTCAGAATTCATTAACCCTGCTTTCAGAGGCCATTAAGGTATTTGGCGTAGACAAGTTTATGAAATTTCCAGCCCCGTGGAAAGCCATGAACTCTCCCCTGTTTGACATTGCTCACCGGCAGAAAATGCGCCTTGCTCCCGCCGTCCGGCGCGCCATGCTGGTTGGTTTCCTGATCCTTGTCGGAATGATTGCCCTGACATTTTCCGCCGCCGCCGCGGGAAGCAACCCTTCGGGCTTTCCCTTGCCCCGCTTCGTTTCCCTTCGCGCCGAGCCGATCAATGTGCGTGTTGGTCCCGGAACGGAATATGCGGTGGCCTGGAAGTTCCTCAAGCCCGGCCTTCCGGTGGAAATCATTCAGGAATTTGACACCTGGCGCAAGATCCGGGATCTGGACGGTTCCGAAGGCTGGGTGCACAAGTCCCTTTTGACCGGTCACCGCACCGCCTATGTGGCCCCCTGGGATGAACAGGCCCGGGTGCCCCTGCGTGCCCGAAAGGAACCCGAATCGCGCGTGCGTGCCTGGCTGACATCGCGTTACCTGGTCAGCGTGGAGAGCTGCGACGGCACCTGGTGTGCCGTATCCGCACGCAACAATACCGGTCAGGGACGCACCGACTATACCGGCTATGTGGAACAGTCGCTCCTGTGGGGCGTCTATCCGGATGAAGTCTTTGAATGATCAGGAACGCCGCACCCTGACCACGATATCCACATGGGCCACCTTGGTTCCGCGGGGCGGAGACGGCAACCCTTTCACATCGATGGAGCCGGGCGGAATATCGATGACGCTTTCATCTTCCTCGATGAAGAAATGATGGTGATTGGACGTATCCGTATCGAAATAGGAACGGGTACCATCCACGCTGATTTCGCGCAGCAGGCCCGCATCCTTGAACTGGTGCAGGGCGTTGTAAACGGTGGCAAGGGACACGCTGACCCCCGCTTCTTCCGCTTCCCGGTGCAGTTGTTCGGCGCTGGTGTGCCGGTGGGTCTTGCCGAACAGAAGACGCGCCAGTGCAATGCGCTGCCGTGTCGGCCGCAACCCCGCCATGCGCAGAACCGCGGTCAGACACGGATGCCCGGAGCCGGCGCCGGTGGGGGGGGAAGAATGGGACATTGTGGCTCCTTGTCCGGTTTTGCCGTGGGGAGGGAGGTGGCGAAAGCCGCCCCCGAAAGCCCGATTCCAACGGGTAAGGGACTCCCCTTTGCATGCAAGACATATAGACCGACGGGCTATTCCAGACAAGGGACCAGCCCCGCCCGCCATCATTGCCCGGAAAGGGCGCGCATGCCCGTTGTTCCGGTGCCCGGCCAATATGGTTGACCCGGTCCGTCGTTGCCAGTAATCAGGGGCGAACAAACCTGCCGGGGGCCATACCATGATCAACAGGAAAGACAGCTACGACTACGAGGAGCTGCTGGCCAGCGGCAGGGGTGAACTGTTCGGCAAGGGATTTGCCAAGCTGCCCATGCCCCCCATGCTGATGTTTGACCGCATCACCCATATTTCGGCCACGGACGGGGAGTTCGGCAAGGGGCAGGTCAAGGCCGAACTGGATCTGAACCCGGATCTGTGGTTTTACGCCTGCCATTTCCATGAGGATCCGGTCATGCCCGGCTGCCTCGGGCTGGATGCCCTGTGGCAGATGGTCGGCTTTTTCCTGTGCTGGTCCGGAGATCCGGGCAAGGGGCGGGCCCTGGGCGGCGAGATAAAGTTCTCCGGTCAGGCAACCAACGACAAGAAATTGCTGGAATTTCAAATAGACATCAAGGGGCACCGGCGCCAGCCGGTACCCTATGGCACCGCAACGGGCAGCGTGAAGGCGGATGGCGAGACCATTTATGAGGCCAGGAACCTGCGCGTGGGCCTTTTTCCCGACAATTAGCCCGCCGAAAACCATATCCGGGCAGGGCAGAAATGCGAGACTGTGATGAAAAGAGTAGTTGTGACGGGCATGGGAATCGTTTCCTCCATCGGAAATGACATTCCCGCCGTACTGGACAGCCTGAAAAATGCACGGCCGGGCATCCGCACCGCCCCGGATTACGTCAAATATGGCTTCCGCTGTCAGGTCCACGGGGAACCCGATCTGGACCCGTTTGAGGTGCTGGACCGGCGTACCACCCGCTTTATGGGCAAGGGGGCTGCCTGGAACTACATCGCCATGCAGGAAGCCATTCGCAATGCCGGGCTGAGCGAAAGCGATTACCGGGGCAATCCGCGTTGCGGTATCGTCATGGGCTCGGGTGGTCCTTCCACCAAGGCCGTGGTCGAAGCGGCCCAGACCACCGCGGAACGCGGCCCCCGCCGCATTGGCCCCACGGTCGTGCCCAAGGCCATGAGCTCCACCGCATCGGCAACCCTTGCCACCCCTTTGGGAATTCACGGGGTGAACTATTCCATTTCATCGGCCTGCGCCACCTCCAAGCACTGCATCGGCAATGCCTATGAGCAGATTCAGCTGGGCAAGCAGGATATGGTATTTGCCGGTGGCCATGAAGACCTGCACTGGACCATGTCCAACCTGTTCGATGCCATGGGAGCCATGTCCACCCGTTACAACGACACCCCGCAAACGGCTTCCCGTGCCTATGACAAGAACCGGGACGGTTTCGTCATTGCGGGGGGTGCGGGCGTTCTGGTGCTTGAGGAAATGGAACATGCCCGGGCCCGTGGTGCCAACATTCTTGCCGAGATCATCGGATATGGCGCCACTTCCGACGGCCATGACATGGTCGCACCGTCCGGCGAAGGGGCCGTGCGGTGCATGCGCATGGCGCTGGAAACGGTCAACATGCCCGTGGATTACATCAACCCCCACGCCACCTCGACCCCGGTCGGGGACCAGAAGGAAATTGCCGCCCTGCGCGAAGTGTTCGGCAACGAGGACAAGTGCCCCCCCCTGTCGGCCACTAAGTCCCTTACCGGCCATTCCCTTGGCGCCACAGGGGTCTGGGAGTGCATCTTTTCCATCCTGATGATGCAGAACAGGTTCATTTGCGAGAGCGCCAACATTTTCGAACTCGACCCTGAGTTTGCCGATATGCCCATTGTGCGCCAGCGCCGCGACAATGTGGATCTGGGGGTGGTGCTGTCCAACTCCTTCGGGTTCGGCGGAACCAATGCCACCCTGGTGTTCAAGCATCCCGATGCCTGACAGGGGCAGAAGAGCGGATGATGCCGAGTCCAGTCGTTTCTGGCTTGGCACCTGAGTCCGGTTAGAGCACTTCCCGAAAAGTGTGAAGCGGTTTTCGGACAAGAAGTGCGGAAATATCAAA
>JALWTJ010000306.1 GCA_027082895.1 Hyphomicrobiales bacterium
CTTTTTGCTGCGCTTGAACAGGCGCGCGTCGGTCAGGCCAAGTTGCTTCATTGGATCAGTTTGCGGCTCCGACAGGTGGATACGGGAATTTTCGCATGAGCGGGGAATTTTTCAGAGGTTCCTTAGGTTGTCGGTCTGCTATGGTTGTTTTTCATTCGGCTGCGCGACGGGGAATGGATGATGAATGAGCGAATCGATTCGAATGTGAGCCAACGTATCCCTGGGTGGGGCTCGGAAGAGGCGGTACGCAAGGAGAGCCATGTAGCCCGTTTTTTGGAGCGAGAATATCGCGCGGCGCTGGAACGAGGTTGGACGTTGGAGGCCTTGGGCATCTCCACCACCAGCGGGCCAACTTGGGAAGAGACGCCTGAGCTGATCGAGACCCACTACGATGAGCGCCCGGAGTTTTTCGACAGTTTTCTCGATCGGCGTTTTCGAGCCTATACCATGGCCTATTACGGTGAGGATGCGGCAGCGGTGAAGGCCTCTGGTCGAACGCTCGAAGAAGCCCAGGAGGCCAAGTACGACCTCATCTGCGAGCGGGCGGGGATCCGCGGTGACGAGAAGATACTCGACATCGGCTGCGGTTTTGGTGCTTTCGAGCGCTATCTGTTGAGTCGTTATCCCGATATCGAAGTGATTGGCATCACCCCCAGTGCGGTGCAGTACCGCCACCTCCAGGCGGCTTTGGCCAAGCCGGAGACCAGCGGACTGGATCCCCGGCGTTTTCGAGTCTTGCCGTTGGATTTCGATCGCCTCACCGATTCAGAGATCGCGCCCGGCAGTCTCGATCTGGTGATTTCCATCGGGGTGCTGGAACAGGTACTGAACATGGCGGCGCTCAACCGCCGGATCGCCCGTTTTCTCAAGCCGGGGGGGCGGTCGTTTCACCATTTCATCGTTTCGAGGATGGTGATACCCCAGTTTCTCGACGCTTCCAAGACGTTGATCGGCGATTATTTCCCGGGTGGGCGGATCTGGCCTTTCGATGAGTTCTCCCGCCATGAAGACGATTTGACCTGCATCGGCCGGTGGTTCGTGAACGGTATGAACTATTGGCGCACGCTCGATGAGTGGCATCGTCGTTTCAGCGCCAATCTGGAAAGACTGGCCGCTCATCTCGATTTTGAGCGACTCCGCTACTGGAACGATTATTTCATTCTTTGCAAAGCCTGTTTTCTGCCCGCCGATGGGGCGCTTTACGGTAACGGCCACTATTTGTTCCAGAAATCTTCATGATTCCGGCGATCTTTCCACCACCAGGACGGCATTGAGGCCCCCGAAGGCAAAGGAGTTGCTCAGCGCCCGACGACAGGGTGTTTCGATGGCCTGGTTGGGGATGTAGTCGAGATCGCAACCTTCGCCGGGCGTGGTGAAATTGGCGGTGGGCGGGAGGATGCCGCTTTGCAGTGCCCGGACGGTGGCGATCAACTCCATGGCGCCGGCGGCGCCCAGGGCGTGGCCGTGCATCGATTTGGTCGAAGAGACCTTCAAATGCCCGGCATGTTCGCCGAATACCTGATGAATGGCTTGGGTTTCGGTGATGTCGTTGTGAAGGGTGCCGGTGCCGTGCGCGTTGATATAGTCGATCTGGTCGGGTGTGCAGCCGGCATCCTTCAGAGCTGCCGTCATGGCCCGGGCGGCGCCGTCCACCGAAGGATCGGTGATGTGGCCGGCGTCGGCGCTCATGCCCACGCCGCTGATCAGGGCGTGGACATGGGCGCCCCGCCTGCGGGCGTGTTCCAGGGACTCGAGGACCACCATGCCGGCGCCTTCGCCAAGCACCAGGCCCTTGCGATTAGCGCTGAAAGGTCGGCAAGTGTCGGGCGCCAACACCCGCAGTGCTTCCCAGGATTTGAGCAGTCCATGGGTGAAGGGCGCATCGGTACCTCCGGCCAATGCCACGTTTACCAAACCTGCGCGAATCATCAGCACTGCCTGGGCGATGGCGTGATTGCTGGAGGCGCAGGCGCTGGCCACGGTGAAGGCAGGACCCTGGATACCGAGGTCCATGGTCACCTGACTGGAGGCGGCCGAAGGCATGCCTCTGGGAATGGTGAAGGGATGAACGCGGTTTTTACCTTCGCGGTAGAGGCGCTGGTAGGTGATTTCGTCGGTTTCCTTGCCACCGCAGCCGGTGCCGACCACGGCTGCCATGCCTGACAGCGTCGCTTCGTCGAGGCCGGCATCGGTCACCGCCTGACGCGCCGCCACCAGGGCGAACTGGCTGTGGCGGTCGAGCAGCCCGATCTGGGCAGAGGGAAAATGTGCGCCAGGTTCAAATTCGGTGACCTGGGCAGCCACGTGCACCTTAAGCGTATTGGAATCCTGGCCGATGAGAGGGGCGATGGCGGAAAAGCCTTGGCGCAATGCGGCCCAATGTTGGTCTGGATCGCTACCCAATGGGGAGAGACAACCCAGTCCGGTAATGGCGACGGCGTCCATGGTCAGCTGTGATCAGCGAGCAGGCGTTCCACGCCCTCGACGATGTCGCGCACGGTGTGCAGTTGTTTGAGGTCTTCGTTGGGTACTTCGATGCCGTATTTGTCTTCGATGTCGAACACCAAGGAGATGGAATCGAGAGAGGTGATACCCAACGATTCCAGGGTGTCATCGAGGTGGATGTCGTCCACGCTGAGCATTTTCTGACGGGCGATGGATTCCTTGAGGGTTTTTTCGATGTCCTGTTTCACTGGATCCCGCGATGTCGATGGTGGATAGAGGCCGAATGTCTGACGACCGTCGTTTTCAGGCTACTGCTTTTCTTGTCTGCCGGTCTGAATCGATAATGAGCGGCTGGTGTCATGGACGCGAAAAGGAAGCCTGAGTCATGCGGTGGGGTGTCAAACCACGAGTGGCGGGGTTACCCTTTGAATGGTTGACGTGAACCGCCGTGTACAGGCTGCTGCGCTCCATGGCCCGATTCTAGCTGATTTTGATACACAAGGTGGAAACCCGGGATGAGCACCAAGGCAAAAAAATCGAAACGCAGACCGTTGTGGTTGGCGAGCATCGACCAAACGACGGACGGGGCAGCGCGGAGTGAGCGGGAACAGGCGCTGTTGCGCCTGTTCATCGCGGTGCTCGGCTTTGGTTATCTCGCCTGGCGGCTCGGCATGCACGACGTTGAATCCGAACAGCTGGCGGCGCTCGCCCACGCGCGCCTTTTCTTTGGATTTTTCATTGCTTACGCCGCCGGGGTGTTGGTCTCCATTCACTTCTACCCTGAACCTTCACATCTCCGGCGTACCCTCTGTGTGTTGGTGGATCTGGGGGGGTTCTCTTATGTGTTGGCGCTGTTCGGCGGCGCGGCAGCCCCTTGGTTTCCGGTTTATTTGTGGGTCACCTTTGGCAACGTCCTCCGGTATGGCACCCCTTACCTCTACCTTTCAGCATTGGTCTCGCTAGCGGGATTTGGGGTGGTGTTGGCGGTGTCTCCATATTGGCAGGCCCATTTCGCTCTGGGCATCGGCTTGTGGCTGTCTCTGTTGATATTGCCCCTTTATGCCTGGGTGCTGGCACAACGGTTGCGTAAAGCCCAGCTGGCGGCCGAGCAGGCGAGTCGTGCCAAGGGCCAGTTTCTGGCCAAGATGAGTCATGAGATTCGCACGCCACTCAACGGCATCATCGGAGCGGCCGAGCTGCTACGTGCCCGTACCCTGCCATCCGAGGAACGGCGGTTGGTGGAGGTGATCGACAACTCCGGCCGTGGTCTGTTGGGCTTGGTGAACGATATTCTCGATCTTTCCAAGATCGAAGCTCGCAAGGTGGTGAGCGAAACGCATCCCTTCGATTTCCGTGGCTTCATCAATGGCCTCGTCGATGTCATGGAGATCACCGCTGAACGCAAGGGGCTGCGATTGATCACCAGCATCGATCCACGGATCCCCTGTCAACTGGAAGGTGACGAACACCACCTGCGTCAAGTGCTGCTCAATCTGTTGGGCAACGCCGTCAAATTCACCGAGCGGGGCGAGGTGGAGCTGCGCTGCATGTTGGTGGAGGAAGGAGGTGGAGACGGTCATGTCCGCGTAGCCTTCACAGTGCGTGATACTGGCATCGGCATACCCGAGGAGAGACAGGCGGAGATCCTCGAACCCTTCGTTCAGGCCGACCAGACAACTGCTCACCGCTATGGAGGCACCGGGCTGGGCACCACCATTGCCCGGGAGCTGGTGGAGATCATGGGTGGGCGGTTGACGCTCACCAGCCGTCCGGGTGTGGGAACGCTGTTTCGTTTTGAGCTGCCATTGCGGTTGCGCACGGCAGACCTGATGCCGCCCCTGCCCATGGCGGGTCGGTCGGTGTTGGCGCTGTTTTGCGATTCGGCGCCCGCCCGACGGGCGGTGGAACAACTGAGGGAATGGAGCCTGGATGTTTTCGCCGCCACCGACCTGGCCGGCGCCGAGTGGCAGTTGCGACGGGCGGCTCAGGAGTATTCACCCATTGCGGCGATGGTCGTGACGGCCTCTTTGGAAGATGCGTTACAGGAAAAACTGTCGCAATGGCAGACGGAAGGATTGGTGAACGATACCGTGGCCCTCATCGTGGCCGATTTCGATGCCGCGCGCGCGGATCTGACGGATCGGGAGCGGGTTCAGGGTCGGCGCGTGCGGGTGCATGATCTGGTGGAACTGCATCATGCGCTCTATGGCCAGCGGATGGTGGGAGGGCTCGAGGAACCCATATATCGCCCACAGGAGGAGCGTGGAGCGCCGCTCAATGTGTTGATCGCCGATGACAAT
>JALWTJ010000307.1 GCA_027082895.1 Hyphomicrobiales bacterium
GATGCCGGTTCACGGCCGGATATGCGTCCGGAGCCTGAAATGTCCGGGGACGGCGGGGCCGCGGTGGATGATCTGGCGTTGGCCCTCGAACAGGCCCAGTCCCGGGAAAGCTTTTCCACGCCATCGGGCACCCGTTCCGATCAGGCGGTGGGGATTGCCATGTCCCGGGTGCGTGAAGTGGGCAACGAGGAAGGCAAAGGGGAAGACGCTTCACCGGTGGTGGCGGACGTTCCTGTGGTGGATCCCGTCAATGAAAGCGTTCGGGATGCGGATGCGCAATCATTGGTGGACAGGGCCATTCAGACCCTTGATCAGGAAGCACGGGGGGGCGCAGAGCCGCCGCTGGACAATGGGGCGGGTATTGCTGCCTTTTCGGCCGATGGCGGGTTGAAGCCCGACGAGCCGCAATTCGAGGTGGTCGATGACGAGGAGGAAAGGGGCGGGCACGGCCTGACCATTTTCCTGGTTCTGGTCATTCTGCTGCTGGGGGCCGCCGGGGGCGGCGGGTACTGGGCGTGGCAGCAGGGCTTCATTGATCCGCAGGCCTTGTTCAGTTCGTCTTCTGCCCCCTCCTCTTCCGATGAGGGAACGGGGAATGTCGATGTCTCGTCAACGCCGGATGCGGGGGACAGCAACGGTTCATCGGATGCCGGTTCCGCGCAACCGAATACGCCGATCCGTGATGTTACGCCTGCGGGCGGAGATACGGGGCCGGGCAATACGGCGACGCAGGTTGACAATGCAAATCCAACCGATCCCAACGTGGCCCTGGAAGACCCCAACAAGTCCGAAGACAGGCTCGGGGCATCGCCGTCAGACGCGCCGGATGGCAGCGGGCAGACCAATGGTGAGACGGTGGCCGACGCGGCAGCGCCGGATGGCAACGGCAACAAGGTCGAGGATCGGCTGGGCAACGATACGGGTGAGCCGGCACTGGTGCAGGAGGGGGATGGACAGGCGACCACCATCGGAGCCGCCCAGTCCCTGCTGCTGGAAGCAGCGCCCGCCGGTGGTTCGGGGGCCGTTCCTTTTTCCGGCACGGTTTCCTGGAGCCGTGGCGTGGATGCGCTGGGTCAGCCTACCCTGATTGGGGAAGCCAACATTCCGGCCCGCAACATGGGCGTGAAAATTCTCATTCGACGCAATGCGGATCCCAGCCTTCCGGCCAGTCATCTGATGGAAATCGACTTTACGGTCAGTGAAACGTTCATTGGCGGGTCAGTGGCCGGGCTGCCCGGTATCCTGATGAAGAACGAGGAACTGGTTCAGGGGCAGGCCCTGGTCGGCGCATCGGCCCGGGTGGTGGGCAATTCGTTCCTGTTCGCCCTGAGTGCGGCGGATCAGGACGTGCGGGCCAATCTGGATCTGCTGAAAAACCGCAAGTGGATGGATCTGGCCCTGCTCTATGCCACCGGCAAGCGGGCCATCATTACCCTGGAAAAGGATGATGCGGCGCAACAGCTGTTCACGGATGTGATGGATGCCTGGGCGGCGGAAGCCGCTTCCCAGGCAGCGGATACGGGGCCGTCCCCCAACTGATTTGGGACATCGGGCGCTTTTTCGTGCGTGATGTCTGATCGAGGCGAGGGGGGCGGCATGCCGGGCTTACGGGGCCGGGATGGTATAGGTCTGATCGGCGAGGGTGGCGCTGTCGGCTTCCGAATGGCTGGCGATAAGGGTGTGCCACCGGTTCTTGCGGGTCAGGTGTCTGACCAGTTCGCGTATCGGGGCGGCTGTTTCCTGGTCCAGATTGGCAAAGGGTTCGTCCAGCAGCAGGATGGGCTGGTTGCGCAGGAGGGCACGGGCCAGCCCTGCCCGTTGTTTCTGTCCGCCTGAAATGTCGCTGGCCCGTCGTTGTGACAGGTCGGCCAGTCCGACCTGTTGCAGGGCGTTGGCAATCTTTTCCCGTTCATCGGGTGTGCCACGTGGCAGACCCAGGGACAGGTTGCGGGACACGCTGAGATGTTCGAACAGATTGTCGGCCTGAAACATGATGGAAACGGGTCGCTGTTCGGGCGGACGGTTGGTCAGGTTGCATTCGTCCAGCAGGATTGTGCCGGAACGGGGCAGCAGGAACCCGGCGATCAGATCAAGCAGGGTCGATTTTCCGGCACCTGACGGGCCGGTAAGGGCGGTGATGGTTCCCGGTTCGCATGCAAGATCAAAGCAATAGGGGCGGAGCTGGCCGGGATGGGCAAATTCGATCCGGTCAAGTTTGAGCATTGGCCAGTGCCTTTTGCACGAGGGGGGGAAGCGCCCAGAAAACAGCTAGACACAGGACAAGGATCAGGGCGGCGATGGTGGCGGCCTGCATCGTTCTGTAGGCGCCCATGGCGCGGAACATCAACCATGGAAGGGTGGTGAATTGCTGGGTGCCGAACAGGGAAATGACCCCCAGGTCGCCAAGGGAAAAGCAGAAGGAAAGGGCTGCGGCAAGGCCCAGTTCGCGGCCCAGCAGAGGCGCTTCGACCCATTTCCAGCGTTCGCGATTGCTCATCCGCAGGGAGGTTGCCAGCCGGTCATAGCGCTGGTGGATGGCGCTTAAGGGCGGGGACAGGGTGGCATGGGCAAAGGGCACTGCCAGCAGGATGTTTGCCGTCACAAGAATTGCCGGGGCCAGGGGCGCATTGGGCAATCCTGTCAGACGCACCAGAACGAAGAAGCCGAAGGACAGGACCACCGATGGCATGACCAGGTAGGCAAAGACCGGCAGGGACAGGGCGGCGCGCACAAGGGGGGATGAAGTTCCGGCGCGCGCGCGGGACAGTTGGACTGCAACCACTACCGTCAGGATGGCGGACAGGCTGCCAAGCCCCAGGGAGGTCAGCAGGGCACGGATGAAGGGAGCGCTGGTCAGAATTTCGGGCAGGTTGCCCGCAAGCCCCTTGGCCAGCAGGGCCAGCAGGGGCAGGGCAAAGCCGGTAGCGCCGAGCAGCAGGATCAGTCCTTGCAACGCCGTGATCAAGGGCGGGTCCGGCCAGTGGAAGGCGGGCGTGGAGGAGCGTAACGGGGCATGGGTGTGGCCTGAAGCATTTCCAGCCGGTGCAAGGGGGGCGGCCGCAAGGGTCGCGGGCAGGACAATGGCCGTGCAGATGGCCAGTTGTACGAGGGCCAGCAGGGCGGCCCCCTTCAGATCGAAACTGAAACGGATGGCACCATAGATGGCGACTTCCAGTGTCTGGTTTGCCGGGCCGCCCCCGAGCAGCATCACGATGGGGAAGCTGGTGAAGGTGAGCAGGAAGATGATGGCGGCAAGGGAGGGCAGGGCGCCGGCAAGGGCGGGGACGTCCAGAACCGTAACCCGGGTGAGGGAGGACAGGCCCAGGCTGCGGGCGATCTTGAGCTTGTGGGATGGTATGGCGTTGAGGCGGGCCAGAAAGAGGTGGGCGGCAAAGGCGCCGTTGAGCAGGGTATGGGCCAGCAGGATGCCGTGCAGGCCAAACAGGGAAAAGGACCAGTCAAGGCCCAGCAGGCCGTAGAATTCCGCCGCCCAGCCCCGCCGGCCCCAGACATTGATCAGACCCGCGGCAATGACGATACCCGGGGTGACGATGGCGCTGGCAAACAGGGCGGTCAGGATGGTCTTTCCGGGAAAGGACAGCCGGTTGAGGCTCCACGCAATGGCCATGCCGGTCGTGATGGCCAGCAGGGTGCTCAGTCCCGCCTGCACGAGGCCCATGCGGATCAGGTGGGCGACGTCTGGTGAACCTGTTGTGCCGGTGGGGGCGGTGTCGGACCAGGGCGCCATGAGGATGGCGGCGAACACGGCCAGCATGGTTAGACCGATCAGGCCGGACAGGGCCACGCCAATCTGCAAACGGGATCGCGCAGACAGGGAAGCCGGCGGCAAGACGGGTCGTAGCGTGCTGGCGGGCATCGGGTTCGGGGCCCTATTTCAGGGACATGAGCATTTCATTTACCCACAGGTCGGCATTGGCGGTCACTTCTGCATCATCCAGCAACAGGGCTTTTTCTGGTGTGATCAGACGCGAAAATTCCGCTGGAAGGTCAATGTCGAGCACCGGGTACATCCAGTTGGTGGTGGGTAGGATGCTCTGGGCGGGCTGCGAGATCAGCCAGGCAAGGAATTTGCGCGCCAGTTCCTTGTGGGGAGAGGAGGCGAGAATGCCGGCAACCTCGATCTGGGTATACTGGCCTTCGCGGAAGGGGGCGGCGGCGTACCTGTCGGTCTGCTCGATGATCATGTGGTAGGCGGGGGAGGTGGTGTAGGACAGCACCATGTCCGCCTCTCCGTTCAGAAACAGGGTATAGGCTTCCGACCAGCTGCGGGTCAGGGTGACGATATGGGGGGCAATGTCGGGCCAGGCCTCGCGGGTGTCGTTGCCATAGGCGGCCTTGAGCCACAGGACCAGCCCGCGGCCGGTGGTGGAGGCGCGGGGGTCCTGAACAATGATGCTGATATCGGAATCCCCGGAAGCGAGCTGTTCGAAGGAACGGGGTGGGCTGGGCATGTTCTCCCGGTCATAGATCATGGCCAGGAACCCGTAATCAAAGGGAACGAACAGGTCCGACTGCCAGTTGACGGGAAGGGACAGGGCGTCCGTGTCCACCTGATGGGGGGCAAACAGGCCGGTGGCGGCTGCTTCCCCCACAAGGGAGGTGTCCAGGCCAAGGATGATGTCGGCGGAGGTGCCTTCCCCTTCGATCTGGGCCTTTCGCAGGGCGCCGATGGAGCTGTCCGCGGCAATGAAATTCACGGTGCAGCCGCAGAATT
>JALWTJ010000308.1 GCA_027082895.1 Hyphomicrobiales bacterium
CGGCTCATCGGCGTCCGTTGCCTCCTCGGGAAGGGTCGCGCCGGGCCGCCGCGGATAAAGATCAATGGCAAGCCCAAGAGACTCAACAAGAAAATCATTCAAGTTCAATCTGTTACCGGAATAATAGTCGGGCAGTTCCTCATCGGACAATTCAATGAGCGTTTCGTTGGACAACCCTTCCACGCTAGCCGTTTCATCGGCGGGCCTTTTCTCTTCCGGCAGGAACACCCGGTCCAGCGGTTCATTTATGGACTGCGTGACGGGATCAAGGGTGACAACGCAGGGCTGGGTCACCTCGGCCTCGAGGGTTCCGGTGACCCGGTAGCCGCCGCGAATCGGGACGATCTGCACATCGGCAGCGAACCGGCCCACATCGCTGACACGCGCAAGGCGGGTCAGGGTTTCCAGATGGGCGGGTTCGGCCCGCAGGCGCACGTGGCGGCCCCCGGCAGGAAGTTTTTCCAGGTCCAGCACGGCGTCATCGAACAGATCGATCTGATCGTCATTCATGCTCATTCGGGTCCGTCATTCCTGTATGTCCGGGGCATCAAAGTGAATTTTGCCGCTGACGATCTGCGCAATTTCCTGTTTCTGCAACATGGCCATGGTGCGTTCCACATAGCGCGTCAATTCTTCGAGTCCAGACACATCCTCACCGTTGTAGATATTGCGGCTCAGAGTCGCACGCAAGGCGGCACTGTCCCCGTTGGTCAGGGCGCCGTCAAGACTGGCAAGCATGCCATAGAAAAGCTCCCCCATCTTCTGGATTCGCTTGGGCACGGCCATATCCCCTGCCCCCATTTCCCTGAGGGAGCGGTCCATGTCCTTGAAAAAAAGATCAAACAGATCCTGGGAGAATTCCCGTGCTTCCTCCGGTCCTCCCTTGAGATGGCGCATGACAAGACACAGATGCAGGGAAATCATGTCAAAGCGTCCGGTAACGGAATCAGGCACGCTCCAGCGGGCATAAAACACGTTCTGACGCGCCTGGGAGACCACGCGCACATACACGTCACGCACCGCGCCGGTGTTCTTTTTTCGACGGAACAGGGACAGGATCATAAAAAAACCTTGGTTAAAACCTCAAATCGCCGTGTCAGGTCTTTCAATCCGCATTGACTGCTTGCAAGATCGACCGGATGGCGGCTAAACAGTGCCGGTCCTTCCTGATCTGTCAATCCGGGGCATGCGATGGCCCGTTGTACGGATCGGGCCTGTTCTTCGGATTGATGCGAGCAGGAAACGGGCGGGCCTTGCGTGATGTGCCTATAATAGACAGATGTTGGGATAGTCAATTCAATGCCAGATTTTAACAACGGATATCGCGCCCTTGCCCGTGCCGGAGCCCTGCTGGCTCTGGTCGGGCTGAGCGCCTGCTCCAACGGGCTGGGCTTTACCGGGTTCAGCAGCACCCGCACGCAAGGGTACGAGATTTCCCAGAGTGCCCTGAAGCAGATCCGGCCCGGCCAGAGTGAAGATCTGGTGCGCGTGGTCATGGGCTCGCCCCAGACCAAGGGGACGTTTGGCGATGAAACGGCCTATTATTATGTGCAGACGAAAATTCAGGAAACCAATTTTGGTCTGAAAACCATTATCGATCGCACCGTTCTGGCCGTCTATTTCGATTCCCACAACAAGGTGAAGGACAAGGCCATCTACACGTTGAAGGATGGACGCCTGTTTGCCATCGAGACCCGGCGCACCCCGTCCTTCGGGCAGGATCGCACCTTTGTCGAACAGATTCTGGCATCGGTGGGGGTCAAGAGCTGAGGCGTCTTTTTGCGGTTCCTCCCCTGCGGGTCGCTTCTCTCCTTGGTCATTTCTTTGCTTTCCGGCGGGTCATCTGACCGGTTGGTTTTTCAGGGGTGTTCGTGATGCATTGAATCACGAATACGCCACGACCATCTGAATTTCCTCCATTTTCCAACGGGAACCGGTGCCCACTTTTCGGCTGGCATGCTTTCCCATTGCGCGTGCCATCCGGGCCGAAAACCGGTACCCACTTTTCGGCTGGCATGCTTTCCCATTGCGCGTGCCATCCGGGCCGAAAACCGGTACCCACTTTTCGGCTGGCACGCTTGTATCACCCCACTTCGCTGGCTGTGCGGCGCTCCTTCCGGCTGCGGCCATAGCCCCAGGCCAGCAGGGCAATGGCGGCGCTGGCAATGGGGACCACCAGCACGTTGACCGCCTTCCAGCCGATCAGCTGCAGCAGGGCGCCCGAGCCGATGGAGGCCACGGCCATGGTGCCGAAAACCAGCTGTTCGTTCATGCCCTGCACGCGGGCCGCCTCCAGGGGGCCATAGGATTCGGATAACAGGGTGGTGGAGCCGATGAACCCGAAATTCCATCCCGTGCCCAACAGAACCAGCGCCACATAAAAGTGCCAGACGCTTATCCCTTCCAGCGACACCGCGGCGGAAGCAAGAATGAGGGTCAGGCCGATCCCCACCGTCAGATGGGCACCAATGCGGTTGATGACAAACCCGGTAATGAAACTGGGGGCAAACATGGCCACGATGTGCCACTGGATGGCCGTGGTGGCGCTGTCCACCGGGTGCCCGCATATGCGGACCATGGCCAGCGGAGCGGCCACCATGACAAAGGTCATGAGAGCGTAGCTGGCCATGCCGGTGAGGATGGGAACGAACACGGAAGGGGTCCGTATCAGTTCGCGCAAAGGGCGTCCGGTATCCTCATTCGGCTCCGGATGGGGCACCGGGGCCAGCCGGGTGAAACTAATCATGAACATGGCCAGCGCCGCCATGGCGGAAATGACCAGATAGGAGCCGGCAAACTCGTGGCCTGCGATCAGATCCTTGTACATGTAGGACAATCGGGGCCCGAGAAACCCGGCCATGACACCCCCGAACAGGACGAAGGAGATGGCCCGTGGCTTCCATTCCAGATCCACGCTGTCGGCGGCGGCAAAACGGTATTGCTGGGCAAAGGCGGCGGCGGTGCCGACAATGGCAAGAAAAAGGCAGAAGGTCACAAAATTGCCAATGGTCACCGAATAGCTGGCCCCCACGCCCCCCAGAACCGCGAGGCCTGCCCCGATCATGAACCCGGACCGCCGCCCGAGGCGATAAATGATCATGGTGGCGGGGATGGCGCTGAAGGCAAGGCCCAGAATCAGCACGGTGGCCGGAAGGGTTGCCAGAATGGGATCCGGCGCCAGATGGATCCCGGTCAGGGCGCCAACGGCCATGACGATTCCCTGGCTGGAGCCGGAAAGGGCCTGGCTGATGGAAAGGAGGAAGATGTTGCGGACCGGCGAGCCGGCAACGGGCGTATCCGTGCTGGACGGCATGGGGGGCACCTCAGTTTGCGGGGGGACGGGATCGGGCTATCCGGTCCAGAACCGCGTTGATCATGGCAGGAACTTCCCCATCAAAAAAGGCATTGGCCACGTCCAGATATTCCGAAATCACGACTTTTGGTGGAATATCGGTGCGATAGAGCAATTCAAAGCAGCCGGCGCGCAAAATGGCACGCATGGTGGCATCGAGACGGGACAGGGGCCAGTCCGCACTGGTATGCAGGTCAAGGCACGGGTCGATCCTGAGCTGATGGTCAATGACTCCGTTCACGATCTGACGGAGAAAATCCGTATCGGCGGGCAGATAATGGGCACCGTCGATCTCGCCGCCGCCCTTGCGGGGCGCGAACTGGGCGAGCACGGAATCCCGATCGGCTTCCCCCACATCCATCTGATAGAGGGCCTGCACGGCCGCGAGCCGGGCGGCACCACGCTGGTTGGCCGGTTTTACGCTGGGGGAAGAAAGGGAGGCATCGGGCACGTTCATATTCCATTGTTGTTTTGTCGTTTCAGGTCGTCGGCGGGCACGGTCCGAGACGGGTTTGCGCCACAGCATGACTGCACCGCTTCTTCCCTGCATTGTGTCGCCCCGGTACGGGTATCAGTCGCTGCCGGTTTCGCTGTCCCGGTCGAGTTGGGCGAGAAAGGACACGAAATCCTCGGCAGCTGAGAAATTCCGGTAAACGGACGCAAAGCGCACGAAGGCGACTGCATCCAGCCCCTTGAGCCCTTCCATAACGTATTCCCCGATCTGTTCCGAATCAATTTCGGTCTCGCCCTGGCTTTCCAGCTGGCGCACGATCCCCGAAATCATGCGTTCCACCCTTTCGGCATCCACCGAACGTTTCCTGAGGGCGGTCTTGACGCTACGCGCAAGCTTTTCCCTTTCGAAGGAAACCTTGCGTCCGGATTTCTTGACAACGACCAGATCGCGCAACTGCACCCGTTCAAAGGTGGTAAAGCGCCCCCCGCATCCGTTGCACACGCGGCGACGGCGGATGGCGTTGGAATCCTCGGTAGGCCGGGAATCCTTGACCTGCGTATCCAGGTTCGTGCAGTAGGGGCAACGCATGGTTTCCGGTCACTCCTCCCTGAACGGATAGATGGGAAAGCGTCCGGTCAGTTCCTTGACCTTTTCACGCACCGCCGCTTCCACCGGTTCGTTTGCTTCGTCGGCATTGACCGTGCGCAGGCCTTCCAGCACCTCAACGATCAGGTCGCCGATAAGGGAAAATTCCTCGGGGCCAAAGCCGCGGGTGGTACCCGCCGGGGTGCCCAGCCGGATTCCGGAGGTAACGAAGGGCTTTTCCGGATCAAAGGGAATCCCGTTCTTGTTGCAGGTGATCAGGGCGCGCCCAAGCCCCGCTTCCGCGCGCTTCCCGGTGGCATTCTTGGGGCGCAGATCCACCAGCATCAAATGATTGTCCGTGCCACCGGAAACCACGTCCAGCCCACCACGCACAAGGGAATCCGAAAGGGATTTCGCATTGGTTACAACGTTCTTTGCATATGTCTTGAAGTCATCCGTCAGGGCCTCACCAAAAGCAACCGCCTTGGCGGCGATCACATGCATGAGCGGGCCGCCCTGCAGGCCGGGGAAAACGGCGGAATTGATCTTCTTGGCAATGTCGGGATCGTTGGTCAGCACCATGCCGCCCCGGGGACCCCGCAGGGTCTTGTGGGTGGTGGTGGTGGTGGCGTGGGCATGGGGCACCGGCGAAGGATGGACACCACCGGCCACCAGACCGGCAAAATGGGCCATGTCCACCATCAGATAGGCCCCCACCGCATCGGCAATCTGGCGGAACCGGGCGAAATCCCAGAAACGGGAATAGGCCGATCCCCCGGCAATGATCAGTTTCGGGCGATGCTGATGGGCAAGGGCTTCCACCTCGTCCATGTCGATCAGATGGTCGTCCGGGCGCACGGAATAGGACACCGCCTTGAACCATTTCCCCGACACGTTGACGGGTGAACCGTGGGTAAGGTGCCCCCCTGCCTTCAGATCCAGCCCCATGAAGGTATCCCCCGGCTGCAAAAGAGCCAGGAATACTGCCTGGTTGGCCTGGCTTCCCGAATTGGGCTGAACATTGGCAAATTCGGCGCCGAACAGCTTTTTCGCCCGCTCGATGGCCAGGGTTTCCACCATGTCCACATACTGGCATCCGCCATAGTAGCGGCGGCCCGGATACCCCTCCGCATACTTGTTGGTCAACAGGGTTCCCTGCGCCTCCAGAACAGCGGCAGAAACGATGTTTTCCGACGCGATCAGTTCCAGTTCGTCCTGCTGGCGGGAATGCTCAAGTCCCACGGCCCGGGCAATATCCGGGTCCGCATCCTTCAGGGAGCGGATGAAAAAGCCGGGCATGGGGGCATGGGTATTGGCTGCGGTCATGTCAGTCTCGCGAATTGAGGTTGTGGCACAGGGATACGGCGTGCATCCGAATTGCGCTTATCACACTCGTGCGGGCAACCCAAGAAAAGATGCACCCAAGCCGGGCGGGCAGCATGAAGCCGGTTTGCTGTAGGTTTGGGGACGCATTCCGGGACGTGTTACGCACCCCACGCCACCGGGGAAATCCTTCGCGGCGGGTCGGGATTGTGGATGGAATCAGGAATCGCTGCCGTGTTTTTCCAGCATCCGCTTGAGCTTGGCCAGGGCAATCTTTTGCATCTGGACCTGACTGGCGGTGGCGGGTGCGATGATAATGGCCTCAACACCCGAATCGGAATCAATGGCGGCAACCCGGTACTGGCTGCCCACCCGGGTAAATTCAAACAGCACCCTGTGTTCACCTCTCCCGTCCGCTTCGCTCATCTCCTCCCCCGGTCTGTTGAATGACAGGTGCCCAACCCCGCAAGGATTGGCGACACCGGCATTCAATGGTCATCCATGATGCCACATCATTGCCGGAAAACAAATTCCGGGAAGGGAGGCGTGCCGGGCGGGCTCAAATGCGTGCTTTCTGCGCCTCTCAGGCGGACAGGTCCACCCGGCCTTCGGCATCAAAGCCATAGACGTCATCGCGGAAGCTGATGACCCCGGCCCGGTTGGCCCAGGCAGTGACATAGGTGGTCAGGATCGGCACCGGCTTGGCAACGCTCACGTCCAGCCGTTCATTGGAACTGAACACGGCGTGAATCGCATCTGCATCCCAGCCACCGTTGGAGCGCAGGATCCATTCCACGAACGTGTCCACGTTCTCCACACGCACGCAGCCGGATGAATTGAAACGCCGGTTCTCGCCGAACAGGCTCTTGGCGGGCGTGTCGTGCAGATAGACGGAATAGGGATTGTTGAAATTGATCTTCACATGGCCCATGGAGTTTTCCGCCCCCGGATCCTGACGGAAAGCGTACTGCACCGCATCATCGGTGCTCCAGTCGATCTGGTTGGGGCTGAGCTCTCGGCCCGAACTGTCATAGATGTGGATGCGGTACTTGGTGAGATAATCGGGATCCTCGTTCATGTAGCGGATGAGGTCACGCCGGATCAGGCTCTTGGGCACATGCCAGTAGGGATTGAAATTGATCTGGTGAATACGGCTTTTCAGAATGGGGGTGGGACGATCCACCCGCCCCACAATAGCCGTGTGCCGCTGGGTTACCTGCCCCACATCCATGGCTTCGATTACGGCGGCGGGAATGTTGACCACCACCTGCTGATCGGCAATGCCCGGGGCAAGGGTCGCTATGCGCTTGATGTTCAGGCGCAACTGGTTGAGCCGGTAATCGGCGGGCACGGCAAGGGCATAGAAGGTGTCTTCTCCCACCTTGCCGTCAACGGTCAGGCCGTGGCGGGCCTGAAAGGTGCGCAGGGCAACATCGGTCTCGGAATCGAACATGTCGTTGAGGCGCGTGCCCTCGGCCAGATCGCCCATGGCCATCAGGCGGCGCTTCAGCTTGATGACGGCGCGCCGCTTGGTGCCCACGACCAGCTGGAAAATATCGCGGGGCATTTCTTCCCAGCCGCCCGCGGCCACGATCTGCTCATAACGGCGCACGGCCAGTTCCAGGCTATAGGCGGTATCAAGGGCCAGTATCGGTTCGGGGGTATCGATGGCGGCAAGCGCCAGGGCCGTATTGCCCCCCCGGTTGGTTTCGCGCAACAGACGGTTTCGCGCCATCTGCTGCCAGATGGTCAGTTCCTCGGAGCGGGCAAAGCTGGGCAATGCCGTGGCCGCGCCAAGGGCTGCGGCCCCGGAAAGCAGAGCGCGCCGGGAAATGGTGGTATTGGAATCATGCCGCATTGTCGTCTTCCTGAAGTCGGTATTCTTCTGTTTCTGGCCGGTACCATGCGAACGCAGCATCCACCACAGATGATTCCAGCCATCGGAAGGGTGGGAAGCGCTGTTCTGTTTTCCCGGTCGAATCCCCCGGTTTGCTGCAACCGGAGGGATGGAACGCACATACTGCAAAACTCGGGTTGCGGCTAGGCCGGATTTGCGACGAAATTGTGAAAAAGGGGGCTGACAGGGCAAAACGCCGGACCGGATTTCTTCCGGACCGGCGATTTTGGTGGCAGTGTGACCCTCAGGCCACGCTGCACCCTCTCGCAAGCGCACGTTTCCCGGTCGTGCGTTTCTGCAAACGTGCGTTGACCCTGGGCGCGCGTTGCAGACGAAACTACAGCTTGTACAGGATCTGATCGACCCAGAACCGCTCCAGCCGGCCAAGGGCCGTGTTGAGCTGTTCGAATTCCGAGCTGCCCAGACCGCCAACCTTTTCAATGGATGCAAGATGCCGGTCGTACAGCTCGTCGATTACCTCGGCGACCTCCTCGCCCTTGGGGGACAGGCGAATGCGCACCGAGCGGCGGTCCGCCTTTGAACGCTCCTGGAAGATATAGCCCATCTCGACCAGCTTCTTCAGGTTGTAAGAGACGTTGGAGCCAAGGTAGTAACCGCGCGAACGCAATTCGCCCGCCGTCAGTTCCGCATCCCCGATGTTGAACATCAGCAGGGCCTGGGTGGGATTGATGTCATCCCAGGACATGCGATCGAATTCATCCTTGATCAGGTCAAGGAGGCGGCGGTGCAAACGTTCCACGCGGGAAACGGCTTCGATATAGAGCGGCTTTGTTTCAGCCGCTCCATTGTCTTCGTCCACCCTGACGGTGTTGGTGTTGGTTTTCATGTTAGCCTCACTGTAAAACGCACGAATTCTTCCGTGTCTGTTGTGGGCAATCTAGGGGGGTGGAAATAAGATCGGTTTAAGATTCAAACTTAACACCATCTTACTGGGAAAGTTCGTGTTTTTGGCTTTCCAACTCGTTACCACAGGTCACGAAAAACTAACCCTTTCGCGGAGCGGGGCGCCATTGGGAAGCCGGATCAATCCTGAAGGTGCTGCCGCCACTGCCGGAAGGCCACGGTCAAAATGAGGATGGTTCCGGCCAGTTCGGCCAGCCGCACAGCGAAACCGATTATGCCGATGGAAAGGGGCGCCAGACCGGAAAGGAACAGGACCAGTTCGGAAGCCGTTGCAATGAACAGCAGCGGCGTGCCCCAGTTGGATTCGATCCATATCCCCACCCCAGCAAATATGCGGGCCACGGAAAAACCGGCAAGGAAGGCAAAACCTGCAACCGAGTAGATGGCAAAAGGGTTGATATCCCCCGCCCCGATTCCGAGCAGGCGGCCCAGATCGAGAATGCCGTTCAGCAGGGCAAGGATGGCGATCTGGCGCGCAACAATCTGAACCATGGAACCTTCCCGAACGGAACTGGTGCAATCAGGGGCAATCAGCATTTCACGCCGTTTGCAGGATTGATTATTTCTAGCCGGTTTGCCATGAAGCGGCAACCGGGGACGGGGACACCGATTCCGGCCCCTGATCCGGGTTGCCCCCATCCTTGGGCGGGCTCCATCAACCAATGACAAACGTTCCCAGTGCCAGATCGGCTGAAAGAGACATGAAAAAGCACGACATGAAGTTTCTGGCCGGACATCGCGCGCGCCGGCTGCGCCAGTCGGACTGGATCCGTGAACTGGTCCGCGAAACCCGGCTGGGGGCGCATGATCTGATCTATCCCCTGTTCCTGCGAGAGGGAAACGGGGTGCGCGAGCCGATTGACGGCATGCCGGGCATTCATCGGTTGAGCATCGACATGGCGGTCGAAGAAGCCCGCAGGGCCCATGATCTCGGGATTCCGCTGCTGGCCCTTTTCCAGCAGACACCGGAAGAAAAGCTGACGCCCGATGGTGCCGAAGCGCTGAACGGGGACAACCTAACCTGCCGGGCCCTCCGGGCCATTCGCATGGCAGTGCCCGGTATCGGGTTGATGGCGGACGTGGCACTGGACGTTTTCACGGACCACGGACACGACGGGGTGTTGCAGGACGGCAAGGTTCTGAACGATGAAACAGTGGACATTCTCGTGCAGCAGGCCCTGCATCTGGCGACAGCCGGCTGCGACGTGGTGGCCCCGTCGGACATGATGGACGGCCGGGTTGGCGCCATCCGGCGGGCCCTTGAAGGTCACGGGCACACACAGGTGATGATCATGTCCTATGCGGCCAAGTATGCCTCCTGCCTTTACGGTCCATTCCGGGAAGCGGTCGGCTCCCTCGGACGGCTGAAGGGGGACAAGCGCACCTACCAGATGGACCCGGCAAACGCACGGGAAGCCCTGCGACAGGTGCAACAGGACATTTCGGAAGGGGCGGACATGGTCATGGTGAAACCGGGCATGGCCTATCTGGACGTGATCCGGCAGGTCCGGGACCGGTTCGATGTTCCCCTGACCGCCTATCAGGTATCGGGGGAATATGCCATGCTGCGCCTTGGCGCCGATCAGGGCCTGTGGGATATTGAAAGCGCCATGCTGGAAAGCCTGACAGGGCTGAAGCGGGCCGGTTGTGACGGCATCCTGACCTATTTTGCACTTGAAGCAGCCCGGGTACTGGCCTGAAAACAACGCAAAATCCTCTGTATGCTTTCTTCTGTCCTGCCCCTATACCCTTGAATTTGTGCCGGATGTTGCCAATGTCAAAGGCTGCGCGGGCAGCATGGCCAATGAAAGTGGCCGATAGTTCAGGCAGGCCGGAAATGTTCTGGAACGCTGGCGCGCAACAAGGCAAGGATTGCCACACCTAGCAGAAAGGCGGACAGGTGCCCCACATGCCCCAAGACGACATCCCCCTTGAACTGCCGGACCCGGCAACGGCGCCGGAACTGTTCGAAAATGTCCTGCTGCGCCGGAGTATTGCCTGGTTCATCGACGTCACCATCCTGGGGTTCATTACCAGCGCCGTCATGCTGACGGGGCTGGTGGCGGGAATTTTCACCTTCGGGCTGGCCTGGATGGGGCTGATCTTTGCCGTTCCCCTGTCCATCGCCTTTTATTATGCCGTCACGCTGGGTTCGGACCGGCGGGCAACGATCGGCATGACGGTCATGGATCTGGTACTGACACCGGCCAATGGCCGCCCGCTCGATGGCTGGCATGTGGTGATTCATCCGCTGGTGTTCTGGATAACCAGCTGGATCCTGCCCCCGGTGTCCCTGCTGTTTGCCCTGTTCACACCGCGGCGCCAGACGATACAGGATCTGGTGACCGGCACCCTGATGGTGCGCCGTTCCCCCATGGAGCGTCACTGGGCGGGCTGATGGGCGGCGAAATCAAGGGCGGTTCGATCCTTTGCCCGCAAGAAAACTTTCCCGCCGGGACAAATCGGGCACATTTGCCCCCTATTGCGCGGAAAGGGCAGCATGTTGATTTGCCGCCTTGGACAGGAATGGTATATTCCTGTTTCCCCACAATCCGGCAGGAACCGCATCCGTGACCAGAAATGTCCAGATACCCGAAATGGCGCAGTTCTACCTGACAGCGCCCGCCCCCTGCCCCTATCTGGAGGGCAAGGAGGAACGCAAGCTGTTCACCCATCTGAGCGGACGCCGGGCGCAAGGGGTGCATCAGGTGCTGGCAGATACCGGTTTCCGGCGCTCGCAAAACCTTGTCTATCGGCCCAATTGCGAGGGCTGTCAGGCCTGCAAGTCGGCCCGCATCTGCGTGGAGGGGTTCCGGTTCAGCCGCCGGCATGTGCGGCTCGAAAAGATCAACCGGGACCTGATGGTGCGGGTGCTGCCGCCCATCGCCAGCAAGGAACAGTACCGTCTGTTTTCCCGCTATCTTGCGGCACGGCACGAGGGGGGCGGCATGACGCAGATGTCGTGGGACGACTATCAGGACATGGTTGAAGACACGCCCGTCAGTTCCTCCATGGTTGAATACTGGCTGGGGGACGACAGCGACACAGGCGACCGGCTGGTGGCCGCGGCCCTTGTTGACAACATGGCGGACGGCTTTTCACTGGTCTACAGTTTCTTTGATCCGGACATGAAACGGCGGGGCCTCGGCAATTTCATGATTCTTGACCATGTCCGGCGCGCGGCGCGCATGGGGTTCCCCTTCGTCTATCTGGGATACTGGGTGGAGAATTCCCCGAAAATGGACTACAAGGCAGGCTTTCGTCCGCTGCAGATTCAATCGGGGCGCCATGGCTGGCAATATCTGGACTGACGGTTTCAGGAAACGGGGCGTTTCCGGCTGATGGGCGTGCTTGTTTTCATGGTGCGGGCCGGGGTCGGCCTTGGCCTTGTGGGGGCTTCGCTGGCCGCCATTGGCGCTCTGCTCGGCTTCATGCATCCGCTGCTGGATGCCCTGAACCATCTGCAGCCCTTCCTGCTGGCCGGCACCCTTGCGGGCAGCGGGCTGGTGCTGGTCCTGTTCCGGCGCGGCAGGGCAAAAAGGCTGCTGCTCGGTGCGGGACTGGCCGGACTGACAGCCTCGGGCATAATCGTTCTTCCCGAACAGTTCAGTGCCCCGCCCCTTTCCACGCCTGTGGAGGGGCGGCAGGTGTTCACGATCATGACGCACAATCTGTTCGGCATGAATTATGACATGGCCCGCATGGCCGACGTGATTGCGCGGAAAGATCCGGACATCATTGCCTTGCAGGAATATGCGAACATGCAACGGGCGGGCCTTCACCCCCGGATCGTGGGGCGCTATCCCTATTTCGTGCGGTGCGCGGGCCGCAAACATTCCTATATCGCCCTTTATGCGAAAATGCCGTTCCGGCTGGAAGACAGCTCCCAGTGTGCCAGCAATGCATCGCTGGACAACAACCCGGCAGCAAGGCTGGTGGCACGGTTCACGGACCGCGACGGCACCCCCTTTCATGTGGTGGCAACCCACCTGAACTGGCCGGTACAGATCCGCCCGCTGCGCAACAACCAACTGGGATGGAGCGAGAAGATTGCGGCCATGACCGCTCGCAAGCAGGGGGAATGGGCCGACCTTGCCACCGCCATGCAATCCCTTGACGGTCCGGCCGTTCTGGTGGGGGATTTCAACTCCACCTCATGGTCCTATTCCCTGCGCAACTTTGCCCGGCGCGTGGGCCTGACCCGTTATTCGCGGGGGCTTCTGACCTATCCCAAGCTTTTCTACATCATGGGGTGGCGGGAAACGCCGGCCATCCTGCCCATCGATCATCTCATGGCGAGCAAAGACATAAGGATGCACGCTGTGTGGCGGGGAAACACCACCGGATCGGATCACCTGCCCATCTATGGCCGCTTCAGCGTTGCGCCCGTCGATCAGCCCTGAAAAACACCGTGCTGCTTGTGCCGATTCCTGAAAACCGGCGCCCCGTCCGAAACGGTCCGGCTCACCCCTTGAAGCGATTATTGCGCGGAAAGCCCGTCGGCCGAATTCTTCCCGCTCCGGCCCTCTCGCCGATCCATTCCGCCAGTTCCTGCATGGAACGGGTAAAGGTGCGCCCCGAACTGTCGGTCCAGGTCATGCCGGTTTCCGCTGAAAATACCGATGCATCGGAAATGCCACCATCCTTGTATTTCTGCAGCCGCACCCCCTTGCCGCGCCCCATCACGGGAAGCTGGGACAGGGGAAAGATCAGCATCTTGCGGTTCTGCCCGATAACGGCCACATGGTCGCCACTGGCGGGAACGCACAGGCGGGCCTCGTGGGGTTCCTTGACGTTGAGCACCTTCTTTCCCTTGCGGGTATTGGCAATCATGTCGTCCTCGCTGACGATGAAACCGTTGCCGATGCTGGAGGCAATCAGGCGCCGGGCACCGGGGGTGTAAACGAACATGTCAACGATGTCGTGCCCCTCCTCGATCTCGACCATGATCCGCACCGGCTCCCCATGGCCGCGCCCCCCCGGCAGGCCATCGGCCCCAAGCGTATAGATGCGGCCCGACGTGGTCAGCATCAGCAGCTTGTCGGTGGTCTGTACTTTCAGGGCCAGCTTGAGCTTGTCGCCGGACTTGAACTGCAGGGCGGACAGGTCCGCATTGTGCCCCTTCAGGGCGCGTATCCATCCCTTTTGGGACAGGACCACCGTGATCGGTTCCTTTTCGATCATGGCCGCTTCAAAATCGAAATCCTCGCTGTCGGGCAGCTCGGCAAAGCCGGTGCGCCGCTTTCCTGCCGGAGTGTCCAGGCCGAAAGCCTGCTGCAATTCGGTGATCTGGCTGGCAATGGCGCCCCACTGGCGGCGTTCGGAGGCCAGAAGATCTTCCAGATGCTTCTTCTCCTCGGACAGCTTGTCGTGCTCGGTGCGGATCTCGATTTCCTCGAGCTTGCGCAGCGCGCGCAGGCGCATGTTCAGGATGGCTTCGGCCTGCCCGTCGGTGAGGGAAAAGCGGGACATGAGTTCCGCCTTGGGATGATCCTCGAAACGGATGATACGGATGACCTCATCCAGGTTGAGAAAGGCAATCAGGTAACCGGAGAGGATTTCCAGCCGTTTGTCGATCTGGTCCAGACGATGGCGGGAGCGGCGCAACAGGACCGTCTTGCGGTGTTGCAGCCAGGCGCGCAGCACATCCCCCAGCCCCATGACGCGGGGAACGATCCCGTCGTCCAGCACGTTCATGTTGAGGGAGAACCGGTTTTCCAGATCCGTCAGCCGAAACAGGGATTCCATGAGCACCACCGGGTCCACGGTGCGAGACCGGGGTTCGAGGACCAGCCGCACGTCTTCTGCCGATTCGTCGCGCACGTCCTTGAGCAGGGGCAGTTTGCGCGCCAGAAGGAGATCTGCGATCTTTTCGACCAGCTTGGACTTCTGCACTCCATAGGCCATCTCGGTGACAACGATGTTGTAGGTGCCCCTCTTGGCATCCTCGGTGTGCCAGCGGGCACGAACACGGAATCCGCCCCGGCCCGTTTCATAGGCCTTGGCCATGTCTTCCTTCGGCTCAACGATGATACCGCCGGTAGGAAAATCGGGGCCGGGCACGAACTGCATGAGATCGGCGGCCGTTGCATCCGGATTGTGGATCAGGTGCAGCGCCGCCTCGCACAGTTCCGCCACATTGTGGGGGGGGATGGAGGTTGCCATGCCCACCGCAATGCCCGAAGCACCGTTGGCCAGCAGGTTGGGGAAATTGGCGGGCAGGACGGCCGGCTGGCTGGTTTCCCCGTCAAAGGTGGGGATGAAATCCACCGCATTTTCCCCGATCCCCTCCAGCAGGCGGCTGGCCACGTCCGTCATGCGCGCTTCGGTATACCGGTAGGCGGCAGCCGAATCCCCGTCAATGGAGCCGAAATTGCCCTGCCCGTCCACCAGCGGATAGCGCAGGGCAAAATCCTGGGCCAGACGCACCAGAGCGTCATAGATGGACTGGTCGCCATGGGGATGGAAACTGCCGATCACATCACCCACCACCTTGGCCGACTTCTTGTATTTCTGGCGTGGATCAAGCTTGAGCAGGTGCATGACGTACAGAATGCGCCGATGGACCGGTTTCAGACCGTCGCGCACATCGGGCAAGGCGCGCTGGGTGATGGTGGAAAGCGCATAGGACAGGTAGCGCTCTTCCAGTGCCTTCTTCAGGTCGACGATCTGATTTTCGTTTTCATCCGGGGGCAGAATATCGGCCATGTGATGTCTTTCGGTCGTTGGAAACCGGGTGGCCCTTTTTCGAGGGCCGGAAACCCGCAGTTACGCTGTGTTGCCCGTCCTGCAACCGACCCGGCTGACCATGGACGAACGCTGCTTCATGTTTTGATTCGGGAACCGGGAGCAAACCCTTGTCGCCTTGAAACAATCCTGCCCCCAGTCCGGTTCCGGACGAATCATGGGCAAAGTATATCGGAACTCAGGACGCATTTCTGCCCAGTTCCCCCAGCAACCGTTCCCGTTCGGGCGGAGCGCTGTTGGCACGCAGGCTCCAGATATGGCGGTCGAGAAAATGGCCGGTCAGTTTCAAGCCGGCGGCAACCTGGGCCGGTGTGGCGGTGCCCGGCCGGCGGAAAAAGGCGGGAAGTTCGAGCAGCCTGTCCACGTATTTTCCGGCTGCCTTGCGGGTTACGGCGCGCCCGGTGCGGGGCGACACATGGCTCAGGCCCTCGCTTTCCCCGGTGAGCGCGCAGGCGGCCAGATCCAGCCCGAAGCCCAGCTCATCCAGCAGGGTCATTTCGAAAAGAGCCAGCATTTGCAGCCGTTCGTCCATTGACGCCGGGGAATCAATAATTTCCAATGCATAGGTCAACAGCCGGGGGTGGGGATCGCGTTCGGGCAGCAGGCGCAGGTGGGAAAACAGGACCTGGGACAGATAGAGCCGGGGCTTGGCGGCAATCATGCGGGCGGCACGGGCGGTTTCCAGTTCCACCTGAAACGTGCCCAGATGCTCCTCAAGACGCGCGTGCCATTGCAGCAGAACCGAGTTGCCCGCCTGCAGAATGGCCCGGTTGCGCCGCGACCGCCCGCCCCGCACCAGGCCCAGATGACGGCCGTGACCGGCCGTCATGGCCTCAAGAATGACGCTGCTTTCCCCGTGCCGCCGCACGCCGATGATCAGGCCGGGTTCTGTCCATTGCATGTTCGTTTCACCCGTGTCGGGGGAGCAGACAGGTGCCGGACACCCTTCCGGCCCCCCTCATGATTTGTCAAGAAGCGCCCCCCCCGGCCTGCCGGCGTTCCGGCGCGCCGCCCGGACAGACACCAGCAGCGTTTTTCCCGGGACACTTTGCCGCGCCATGCGCCTTAATCGTGAAATTCCAGTCCCATTTCCCGGTAGCGCCCCGGATCGTCCGCCCAGTTCTCGCGTACCTTGACGAAAAGAAACAGGTGTACCCGTGTGTCGAATATCTGCTCCATTTCCTTGCGGGCCTGGGATCCGATAGCCTTGATGGTCTGGCCCGACTTGCCCAGAATGATCATCTTGTGGCTGTCCCGGGTCACATAGATCACCTGATCAATCTTGTAATCACCGTTCCTGCGCGCCTCGAATTTCTCCGTTTCCACGGTGACATTGTAGGGAATTTCCTTGTGGATGCGCAAAAACAGCTTTTCCCGGGTGATCTCGGCCGCTGTCAGGGCAAGGGTAAGGTCCGTCAACTGTTCGGGAGGAAAATGCCAGGGCCCGGCGGGCACCCGATCCGCTACCCATTGCAGGAAATCGGTGATCCCGTCCCCCTTCAGGGCCGAAATCATGAATGTTTCTTCAAACGTTGCCATCCCGTTCAGGGTCGCGGTCAGTTCCAGCAGCTTTTCACGCTCCACAAGATCGATCTTGTTCAGAACCAGCACCCGGGGCTGCCGAATGGCCTCAAGCCCCTCAAGCAGGGCGCGTACCTCCTCGGTTACCCCGCGCGGCGAATCCACCACGAGAGCCACAACATCCGCATCCCCTGCCCCGGTCCAGGCGGACTTGACCATGGCCCTGTCCAGGCGCCGCCTGGGCGCAAAAATGCCCGGCGTATCCACGAAGACCAGTTGCGCCGGCCCATGCATGGCCACCCCCCGAATGCGGGTTCGTGTGGTCTGGGCCTTGTGGGTGACAATGGAAACCTTGGTACCCACCAGGGCATTGAGCAGGGTGGATTTCCCGGCATTTGGCGCCCCGATCAGGGCAACAAAACCGCAGCGTGCATCCTCGGGCATGTCCGTCATGCCGGCAGTGTCATGTTCATTGTGGGCCTTCAAGTCAGACATCCTGTTTCAGCACGCCTTCCCGGCGCAGGAACTGTTCGGCAACGCTCTGTTCCGCGAGTTTTTTCGATGGGCCGGAAGCCTGCATGCTCTGGTGGCCCGCAATGTGGACCGCCATCAGAAACACGGGACTGTGATCCGGGCCGGTGCGGGAGACTTCCTCGTACTGGGGCACCGGCAGCCCCCGGCGCTGCGCCCAT
>JALWTJ010000309.1 GCA_027082895.1 Hyphomicrobiales bacterium
GGCACCCAGATCACCGCGGCCCATGGCCATCTGGCCTTCTTCGGGGCCTATGTCTCGGTCAATCTGGCGGTCATCACCTATGCGATGCCGATCCTGAGGGGCCGGGATCCCTATAATCAGGTGCTCAACATGGGCAGTTTCTGGCTGATGACCGGCGGCATGGCGTTCATGACCTTTGTTCTGACCTTTGCCGGGGTGATCCAGACTCACCTGCAGCGGGTGATGGGGGAAGCCTACATGGATACACAGGACGGGCTGACCCTGTTTTTCATCATGCGCTGGGGGGCCGGTCTGGCCGTGGTGATCGGTGCGGTCCTGTTCATCTATGCCCAGCTGGTGCCGCGCCGTGAAATCATTGCGCAGCCCGATCCGCAAGAGGCGTGATCGATGGGCAAGGCACAGGACAGAAAAAAGGAGGGGGCGTCAGCCCCCTTCTATCTGCCGGTGGCAGATGAATGCCAGATTTTCGAAAAGGCCCATGCGCATCGGCTTCCCCTGCTTCTGAAGGGGCCGACCGGATGTGGCAAGACACGTTATGTGGCCCACATGGCGGCCCGGCTGGGGCGGCCCCTTTATACCATTGCCTGTCATGATGATCTGTCGGCGGCGGATCTCGTGGGGCGTTTCCTGCTCAAGGGCGGGGAAACGGTATGGGTCGACGGTCCTTTGACGCGGGCGGTGCGCGAAGGGGCCATCTGTTATCTGGACGAGGTGGTCGAGGCGCGCAAGGATGTGACGGTGGTTCTGCATCCCCTGACTGATGACCGGCGGGTTCTGCCGATCGAAAAGACCGGCGAGGAGATTTCCGCGGCTCCCGGATTCATGCTGGTGGCCTCCTACAATCCGGGGTACCAGAACATCCTGAAAAGCCTCAAACCCTCGACCCGACAGCGTTTCGTTTCCATTGCCTTTGACTTTCCCGCCATGGAGCGGGAGGTGGATATCGTCGTGGCGGAAACCGGGCTTGACGGGGAAAAGGTCCGTTCACTGGTCCGTCTTGCCAACAAGCTGAGGGATCTGAAGGGGCAGGATCTGGAAGAAGGGGTTTCCACGCGCCTAGTCATTTATGCCGCCACCCTGATTGCGGGGGGAATGGGTGTGGAACGGGCCATACTGACCGCCATGATCGAACCCCTGACCGATGACGAGGATGTCAAGCGCGGGCTGATGGACATCGTTACCGCGGTCTATGGGTGAAAGATGAGCGAGCACGGGTTTGATCCGTTCGAGCCGGAGGAAACCGTCGGCAAGATCTGGCATGCCTGGGCCAGCACTCTTGGTGCGTCCGCGGATTCTTCTGATGCAGAGGGCGTGCAACTGGAGGAGGTCGAGGGACGTCTGGGGGTTTTCTTTCGCGGTCTTGGCGGGGGGCACGGTGTGGACATCCGGCCCGCAACATTGCAGGCCCAGCACCACCGGTTATCTTTGAAACGGGCGCTGGGGACCTGGCGGGAGCGTTCCGAAAGGGCGTCCTTTGACGGGGAGGCCCTGCGTCTGCCCCAGCATATCGCGGTGTTCAAGCAACGGGAGTTGAACGAGGCGCTCTATTTCTGGCTGGCAGCGGTGGCGGCCCATGCGCCGGAAACCGTGACCCGGTACACGGGGCTGGGGGCGGATCTTGAGGCGCTGCGCATTGCCATCGACATGACCCGGCGAACCCTTGCGGCCTGTCCGGGCTTGAAGGGACTTTACGGAACCTTGACGGGGGCGTGTCTGAAGGGGCGCGAGACGGCCCGGCTTCCCGCCCACGAGCAGGCGGTGGAGGCGGTGATCCGGCACTTGCTGGGTGGGGAAGCTCCCACCGGGCGGCTGGCGCGCCATTATCTGGAACTGGTGCGTTCGCCGGATGCGGATCTTGCCAGCCTGCCACAGCCCCGCGTTTACCGCCCGTTCCTGCAGGTGCCCATCTGGCCTGATATCCGGCCTCTTGCGCGGCGGGTGGGTGTCGAAAGGCTGCCCGAGGCGGAGGAAGAGGGAAGTGGAGAGAGCCGGGAAGAGGGGACCAAGCGCGCGCGCCGGTCCGAAAGCGATCTGGCGGAGCGACGGGATTCCCTGGTTCTGCACAAGTTCGAGGCCATATTGTCCTGGGTGGAAAGCCTGAACATGAACCGGCGCATCGAGGATGATGACGAGGATACGGCACGCCGGGCCGCCGATGATCAGGACGAACTGGCGTTGGGGCAGGTTTCGAAAAAAACCGCTACCCGGCTGAAGTTTCACCTGGATCTTTCGCCGCAGGATGCGGAGCGGGAGCGGCTTTCGGGGGTGCATGTCTATCCGGAATGGGACCATCGGGCCGGCTGCTACCTGAACGGGCACGTGCGGGTTCTGGCCAGCCGGGCCGATGCGGTGGAAGAAGGAACAACCCCGCTGGATGATCCGGCGGCGCGGCGGCGCATCCGGGCGGTCCGGCGCCAGTTCGAGGCGCTTCGTCCGCGCCGGGTCATTCTTCCTCGGCAGCTGGATGGGGAAGAGCTGGACCTGGAAGCCGCCATTTCCTCCCGTGTCGAATTGCTGGCAACGGGGGAGGGACACAACCGGGTCTATCGAGCGGCGCGGACGCAGGAGCGGGATCTGGCGGTGTCCGTGCTGATGGATACGTCCCGTTCCACGGAAAGCTCCATTGGCGGGCGGATGGTGATCGATGTCGAAAAGGAAGCGCTGGCCGCCCTTGCCTGGGGGCTGGATGCGTGCGGCGACGATTTTTCCATTCAGACCTTTTCCTCCCTGAAACGGGACCGGGTCTATGTGCTGGAAAGCAAGGGGTTCGACGAAAGGATGGGGGATGGGGTGGAACGCCGGATCGCCGGGCTTTCCCCCAGTTTCTATACTCGTTTGGGGGCGGCGGTGCGTCATGCTTCGGCCGGGCTGGCCCAGCGGCCCAACGGCCGGCAGCTGCTGCTGGTCATCACTGATGGCAAACCCAATGATCTGGATCATTACGAGGGGCGCCACGGCATCGAGGACAGCCGGATGGCAGTGCGCGAGGCGCAGCGGCGTGGGCAGGCCGTCTATGGCGTGGTGGTTGAGGGGCGCGGTCAAAGCTGGTTTTCGCGCATTTTCGGGGCGGCCGGTTATTCCCTTGTCCCGGATGCGGAAAAACTGATCGGGGCGCTGCCCCATATCTATCGCCAGATCACGGGGGCAACATGAGCGGATCGGCGGGCGCAGATGCTTCCCCGGCCAGCGTTCTTGATTCGTTGCCCGGTGACCTGATGATGTGGATTCTCATTGTCAGCGAACTGGCCGTGTTCGGTGCCGGACTGGTGGCCTTCATGGGGGTGCGGCTGACGGATGTTTCCGGTTTTGCCCTGTCCCAGGATCATCTGAACCGCACGGCGGGAGCCATCAATACCATCGTTCTGGTGAGCAGCGGTTTTGCGGCGGCCATGGCAGCCCGCAGCAGTGGCAGCCGCCGGGGGCTGACTCGAATCTGGCTGGGGGTGGCGATGGCGCTGGGGGCGGTATTCCTGTGGGTGAAATGGCTCGAATATGCGGACAAGGCACGTCAGGGAATCGATATCGACACCAATGGTTTCTTTACCTTCTACTATCTGCTGACGGGATTCCATGCCATGCATGTGGTTGCCGGGCTGGTGATCTTTCTTTTACTCATGTGGCGGCCGTCCGAGGGCAATGTGACGGCGGGGGCCATGTTCTGGCACATGGTGGACCTGATCTGGGTGCTGCTGTTTCCCATTCTTTATCTGGTGCGCTGACATGGCCGGACATCCATTGAAAACATATGCTGTGCTGGTGCTGCTGGGTCTTCTTACCACGCTGCTGGCCCGGTTCGGGCCGGGGGGGGCGGTCTGGGTGTCCCTGCTGTTTCTGGTGCTGGGCGGGTTGAAGGGCCGAATGATCCTGAACGGGTATCTGGGGCTGGGGCGCAGCCGGTTCTGGTCCCGTGGCTTCAATGCCTTCGTGACGATTTTCCTGCTTCTGATTGCAGCGCTCTATCTGGCCGGACAGGGTGGTTTCTATTCACACGGGGGCGTCGTCTGACGGGCGGGCTTGCGGTCGGTGACGATGAACTTGCGCAGGTGGTCCAGATTATCGATGGTCACGTTGCCGCGCTGGATGGTCACGCCCTGCTGGCGCAGATCGGCGATGGAGCGGGACAGGCTTTCCGGCTTCATGCCGAGCCGGGCGGCGATCAACCCCTTGTCATAGGGCAGGGAGAAGCGCGCCGGTTCATCCGTTTGCGGGGCCAGGGCGACAAGGAAGGTGGCGAGCCGCTGGGTGGCCTTGCGGCTCTTGATGTCCTCGATTTCCAGCACAAGGGCGTGAAGATGGCGAAAGGTGCTGGCCAGCATGGCCATGGCCAGTTGCGGATTGGTGGTGATCCGTTCGGCGATGGTGCGCGCGGCAATCTGGAACACGGTGCTGTCCTCGACCGCTTCCACGGTCACCGGATAGGTTTCTCCCTTCAGGGCGGCGGCTTCGCCAAAGCTTTCCCCGGCGGAATAGATGGCAACCACCACATCCTTGCCGGCAGGGGTGATGCGGGACAGTTTCATCCAGCCCTTGAGCACGATATAGATGCAGTCGGCGGCGTCCCCCTGCACGAACAGGGTTTCTCCCCGGTCCAGATGACGGCGGGAGCCATGACGGACCAGATCATCCAGCATTTTTTCGGGCACGTCTTCGAACAGGGCGGAGGCGCGCAGGATTTCGATGTCGCTTTTTTCGAGCATGAATGTTCCGGT
>JALWTJ010000310.1 GCA_027082895.1 Hyphomicrobiales bacterium
AGGCGTGGCCCCTGTTCCGCCCGCCACGCCGTCCCCTTGCTGCCGAACGGGCCGTCTTGAAAAAGCCGAACAGACGGGAATTGTTCTTGATGAACGTGCGCCCCCGGTATTTGAAGCGATGCAGGCGAGCCACCATTTCCCCGCGCAGATTGAGCGGCAGATAATGGGTGCGCAGCCGGATGGACACATTGCACCAGTGCCGTTTCTCATCCGAATAGCCCGCCCCCATGTCACAGATCCTGTAGCCGGAACGGAAAATCGATTCCATTGCATGCAGGATGTTCTGCTTTCCGGGTGATCCGGGCCGCAACTCCTCCCGTTCCGACATGGACGAAATCAGGGCGAACATGGATGTTCCATGGGCCAGATTGTAGCGTACCGCGACAATTTCCCCATCCAGCGTCAAAACATGAAGTTTTCCTGCCAACGCATTGTTGTCATGAAATATTTCCCGGTAGAATTCCCGGACATCCGGATCAGCAAACGGGTCGGCGATGCCCTGCTGGGCAAACCGGACCGCCTTTTGCGCAAACAGGGTATCAATGGCCTTGTCAGCCCCCGGATCCCCCGGTCCGTATTCGACAAAGGCAACCTCTCCCATGGCCCGCAACTTGGCCCCCTGCTGCCGGTCATGCTTGCGGCGCGAGCGGGTGTGCTGGGTAGCCCGGCATTGCTCCCAGCTGTCGAACACGCTCCTGTAAAGACATTCTACGTCGATGGCGCTGCCCAGACCGGCATAAAAATCCGCCTCCTCAAAGGCGGGAATGGAATGAAGAATGACCAGATCGGCCCCGGTCATGGCACGCGACATGCGCTGCCATACCCCGGCCCGCTCCGCAACGCTCAGACGGGCAAAGGCCCCCCGGTCTATCAGGGGCGCATTGCACCCCACATGGGAGCCGGAAAACCAGGTCAGGACATCGGCCCCGGCCCGCGTGTCCCGCTTCAGGGGCAGCAACGCCACCACCTTGCCGCGCGCCTCCCCGGCAACGAACAATTGCTTGTCCACGGGAACCTTGAAACGCTCGATCCAGCGCCGGGTGAAATCAAAACTCTGCCCCGGCGATTCGATGCCGTTGCGTTCCAGCTCACGCCAGACATGCTCCACATCTGAAATATTGCTCGTTGCCGCCGCGGAAACCCCCAGGTCCCGCCACCAGTCCTTCGCCGAAGCGTCAGTATCTTCTCCTGCACCAGAACTTGCTGCCGCACCAAGGTCTGCCCGTGCACCAAGGCTGGACACATCCAGCAACTTCAATGCCTGTTCGCTCATGTTCCTGTCCCGATCTCGATAACCGGTACATCATGAATGCGAACCCGTGAACGTTGGCTTTAGAATAATTTCCTGCGACAGGTTTTCGGCTCTTCGCGGCCCTGTTTTTGCCCCAAGGGTTAAGAAACCCCTACCCCACGTTGGCCAGACTGGGAAAGGTCACCAGAAACCAGTTGGACAGGCGGGTAAACTGCCCGGTAACGAACAGGATCCCGGTCAGCACCAGAATTCCGCCCATGACCCGCTCCACCGTTTCCAGATGCCTCTTGAACCCGTCAAAAAAGCCCAGGAACGGCCCGATGGCCATGCCCGCCAGCAGGAAGGGCACCCCCAGCCCGGCCGAATAGACCGCCAGCAGCCCCGCCCCCTGCGCCGCGGAATCCTGACTGGCGGCAACCGCAAGAATGGCAGCAAGGATCGGCCCGATGCACGGCGTCCACCCGATGGCAAAAGCCAGCCCGAGCAGAAACCCGCCCACGGGGCCGGAGGCCGCTGAAGGCCCGCTGGAACGCACCTGCATATCCAGAAAGCCGATACGGAACAGGCCCAGGAAATGCAGCCCCATCACGATGATGACAATGCCCGCCAGAGGCGACAGGAAAGGCAGCGCCTGCCGGAACATCTGTCCGAAAACGGTGGCGGTCGCCCCCAGCGCCACGAACACGATCGAAAAACCCAGAATAAAGAACAGGGACGTAAAGACCGACCGGCGCCACACCGCCCCGGTCACCGCCTTGTCCGTGCGCAACTGTTCGAAACTCGCCCCCCCCATATAGGTCAGATAGGGGGGCACCAGCGGCAACACGCATGGCGACAGAAAACTCAAGATTCCGGCGCCAAATACCAGCGGCAGTGAAATTCCCGGCATCGTGTCCTCGTCATTTTCAATCCGGCACACCAGATGCGCCTTTCCTGAACGCGCTTATAAGGGCCGGAAGCGGCCCCGCGCAACACCATGACGCAACTATCCCGACAAAGTGAACTCGTCCGCCATCCCGTTCAGTCCCGGACGGGTTGTTCCAGACCGATATCCAGCAGGATCGGCCGGTGATCGGAACGTCCCTTCTTCAGAGCCCGCGCCCGGGTGCACACCAGACCGCGCACCAGACACCGGTCCAGCCGAAACGGCACCACCCGCCGCGCCATGTGCGTGACACGGCGCGGACCCACGTCCCGGAATCCGGGCAGCAGAATGGGCCCCACGGCATTGAAATCACCAATGATGGCCAGAGGGCCGGAAACGCTCCCGGCAATGCGGCGCAACTGGCGCCGGTTGAGCAACTGGCCATGGGACAGGTGCACATTGACGATATGGAACCCCCGCATGGGCAGCACCTGCGCCACCCGGGGGGGAAACTTGCCCGGCACGCGGGAAAAGGGCAGGTTCAGCGCATCCGTTGCCAATGGCCCCTCGGGCACCCAGGCCGCCAGGGCATAGGTCTTGCCTTTCCAGGGCAATTTGTAAAAATGCCCCCCCACATGACCCGGCAGGGTATCAATGCCGGTAGTAACCTCCTGCAACAACACCAGATCAGGACGGTGCCGCTCGATCAGCTGCGCGACATCGGTCACGGCCGCCCCATCGCGATAAAGAAGGTTCCAGCTCAGAATTTTCACACTGTTCGTCCCGCTCACTTGCGCCCCGGCCCCGGCCCCCGGAAGCTCTCTATTCGCTCGAGGCGCCAAATGCAATTTGACCGACCCGTAAACAGATGCACAAACCTTTCCGGCACTTGACCTGTCCCCTCATAGATATGGCAGCAACAGACGCGCCGCACTGTCCCGCAACTTGACCGGCATTGACCGCGCTGCAATCCGTCCGGCATCCAGAAGGGTCGCCCCGATCTTTTTCCGGTCGATCAGCCGATCCACCTCGCCGGTAAAGCCCATGTCATAGCATTCCACCTGAAATTCGAAGTTCAGCCGCATGGAACGTGCATCCCAGTTTGCCGAACCGATGGAACACCAGTGCCCGTCCACGCTCATCAGCTTGGAATGATCGAACGGCCCTGGGGTCAGATAAAAGCTCAGCCCCTGCAGGGAAAAGGTCGCCATATGGGCCGCCATGGCCCAGTCGAAATAGAAATGATTGGTTTTCTCCGGCACCAGTATTTCCACGAAAACCCCGCGCATCGAAGCCCGCTGAATCACTTCGAACAGGCGATCTTCGGGCAAAAAATAGGGAGTGACGATCCGCACCCTCTTTTCGGCCTGCTCCACCGCCGTGGCAAACAGCGCCTCGATCCGTCCCATGCTCTCGTCGGGGCCCGAGGAGATACCCCGCATGCAGATGTGCCCGGCCTCTTTCAACTCCGGCCACCATTCCGGTTGCACGAGGGCATTTCCGGTGGTGAATTCCCAATCCCGTTCAAAGGTCTGCAATAACTGGGCCACCACCGGCCCCTGGATGCGAGCATGCACATCGCGCACCTGCAGTCCCCGGCCCTCCACATCCATATTGAGGGCGGAAATGTTCATGCCGCCGGTGAAACCGATCTTTCCATCCACCACCAGCAGTTTCTTGTGATTGCGCAGATTGATGAACGGCATTGCCCAGGGCGCCCATTCATGCAGGAACTGGGCGGTCTCCACCCCCCCTTCGCGCAGCTTCTCCACGATGATGGAACGGAAATAGCCGCTCCCCACCCCATCAAGCAGCACCAGAACCCGCACCCCGCGCCGGCGCGCATCAATCAGCGCCCGGGCAAATTCCAGTCCCACCGCGTCCCCGGCAAATATGTAGGCAGAAAGGGCAATGGTGTGTTGTGCCGCTGCAATATCCGCCAGCATGCGGGGATAGGCGGCCGCGCCATTTTCCAGCAGTTCCACCCGGTTGCCCGGCGTCAGAGGCAGACCGGACAGGGAATCCGCCGCTCGCCCGATGAACACGATTCCCCGTGGCATGTCCGAAGGCAGAACCCGGTGCGCTTCCATTTCCCCCGCATAGGCAAGGCGGGAATGATCAAAACCGCTTCTGGCCGCCCGGCGCACCACCCGGTTGACCCCGAAAGCGATATAGATGGATGAGCCAATGAACGGGGACAGCCATGAAAGCCCGATCCAGCCGATGGACGAACGCACGTCGCGATGGGTCAGCAGCACATGAATGGTAACAAGGGTTGCAGCACTCACATGGCCGATGGCCAGCACGATTTCCCACATGTCAATCATTGATCTTTCCTGCACCCGGCAAACGATCCTACAGTGTCCAGCCCATGGCGAACAGCCCGTTTGACGTCTCCCTCCCGAATCCCCGCATGAAAGAACCTTCGCATGAATCCCCCGCCAGAGCTTGACAATTATAGGGATCAAAGCCTCATGTTACCCCTGTATGCCCCATCCGCACCACCCGAACAGCCCCAACCCGAAGAAAGCGCCATGACCGACACCACCACACGCAACACCGGCACATCCCGCCCCCCCCTGATTTC
>JALWTJ010000311.1 GCA_027082895.1 Hyphomicrobiales bacterium
CCTGATGAATTCCTATATCGGGGAAGTGAATCAGGATGTGATCGTGACTACCACCATCGACTGGGATCTGCAAAAGAACGCCGAGTTCAACGTGCGCGAAATGGTCGCCGCCAATGGGGAAGCCCACAAGTTTTCTCAAGGGGCGCTGGTTTCCATGACCACCGACGGGGCCGTGCGCGCCATTGTCGGGGGGGTGGACTATTCGGACAGCCAGTACAACCGTGCCGTGACGGCTCGCCGTCAGCCCGGTTCCTCCTTCAAGCCCTTCGTCTACCTGGCAGCGCTGGAAGCCGGTTACACCCCCGATTCCATCGTGGGGGATGCGCCGCTGGAATATGAAGGCTGGCGGCCGGAAAACTATAATGGCAAATATGCCGGACCGGTCACCCTGCGCCAGGCCATCAGCTATTCCCTGAACACGGTTGCCGGCCGGCTGGCCATCGCCGTGGGACCGCAGGCGGTGATCGATACGGCCCGCAAGATGGGGATTTCCTCCCCCATGCCTGCCGTCCCTGCCATCGCCCTTGGAACGGCGGAAGTCTCCCTGCTGGAACTGACCGCCGCCTATGCGCCCTTTGCCAATGGCGGGCGTGGGGTCATCGCCCATGTGATTACCCGCATCGAGACCACCGACGGCAAGGTTCTCTACCAGAACATTCCCGCCGGGCCCGGTCAGGTGGTGGCACCCGAACATGTGGCCATGATGAACGACATGCTGTCCACCGCCATTCAGATCGGTACCGGCAAGCGCGCCCGGCTTGATGGCTGGGACGTGGCGGGAAAGACCGGCACCACCCAGTCCAACCGGGATGCGGTCTTTGTCGGCTATTCCGCCAACCTGATTACCGGCGTATGGCTGGGCAATGATGACAATTCCCCCATGCAGGGTGTGGGTGGGGGCTCCTACCCGGCCGAGATCTGGTCCAAGTTCATGACCCGTGCCCATCAGGGGCTGACGCCCACCGATCTGCCGGGCAGGAACGGCGTGACCATCATGAACCCGGCCGAAACCCCGGCGACCCCGCAGCAGGAAACGAACCAGCCCCCTGCCGACCGGCCCCGCACCCTGGTGGACCTGATCAATCAGTTGTTCGGGAACGGGTAATTCCGTAGCGCATCAGCTCGTTACCGTGGGCCTTCAGCCATGCCCGGCCCCGTTCCATGTCGGGCAGGGTCTGTTTCACCGTGGCCCAGAAACGCGCTGAGTGGTTCATCTCGCACAGATGGGCCACCTCGTGGGCCGCCACATAGTCAAGAACGAAGGGCGGGGCCAGCACCAGACGCCAATTGTAGTTCAGGCGGCCCGAACTGGAACAGGAGCCCCAGCGGCTGGATTGCGCCCGGACGCGGATGGCGGAAAACGCAACCCCGAGGCGATCCGCATGGTGCTGGCTGGCACGGGTCACATCCGCAAGAGCCTGTTTCTTGAGCCAGTCCGTCAACCGGCGCGCCATGTGTGCTTCGCTGCCGGGCACCAGCAACAGCCTTTCCCCGTTTTCCTGATGCACCTGTACCGTCCCCCGCAACTGTCCGGTTCCCTTGATGTGGTGCATGGTCCCACGCAATGGCACTTCGGCCCCGTGTGTGAACGCCACCGGATCGGGCCGTCGCTCCAGACGCACATTGAGCCAGTTGGCATGCCGGTCAAGAAATGTCTGGGCCTCGCTCAGCCGTCCCCGGGGCGGCACGCTGAGCAGGGGGTCACCGGCGCTGTTGATGGACAGGCGATAGGTTCGTGACCGGGGATTGACGCGCACCCGTATCGGTCGGGACGTATCCGATCCCGCAAAAAGGGTATCCGGCCATGTGCGGGTGTGCCCGAAAATGGGGTGCCTCCGTATGGGACCCGGCATCAAACGGATGCGGGCAAGAAAAATCAGGGTGAATCACGTTTTTGCCCGAAACTAGCACAGGCAAAGCCGCAAAAAAACGCCCCGGATGAACCGGGGCGTTTCGTGGACCTGTCATTTCCGACATGTCCGGGAGGAGGCCAATGAAAACCGAAATGGCGAAATGATCAGTCCTTGCGGCCCTTGCGGGATTTGTTCCGCTTGCGCTCGGTGGGATAGATATCCTCGTCGCCATCAATGGTGGTATAGGAGTCCGACTGGTTGTCGCCCCTGTCCCGCATGAACCGGTCGAATTCTTCCCGGTCCCGGGCCATGCGCAGGTTGCGCATATATTCCTGGAAGTGACGGATTTCGTCATCCAGCCGGCGGCGTTCCTCGTCCAGGCGCTTCAGCTGCTCTTCGCGATAGGCATCAAAGGCCGCATTGCCGCTGGAGGGGCCGTAACGACCGGACCGGCATGCATGGCGGCCGCGACCACCCCATTTGCCCCTTTGCCGGTCGATCCAGCGTTCCGCCTTTTCCGAACTGCCGCCGTACCTTTCACCCCACAGGATATAGGCCAGCATTGCCAGCCCCAGGGGCCACCAGATGACAAAACCCAGAACCATGAGGGCGATGGTCACAAACGACCATTCGGGTTTGATAAGTGCTGTGCTCATTTCATTCTCCCAATCTCGAACCCACCAGATGTAGGGAGATCTTGCCGGCCCTCAAGGCAAAAAAACGCGGTTTTGCATCTTGAAATTGGTCCGGCGCCTTCTATTTTTGCGCGCTTTTTGCCGTTTTATGGCTGTTTTGCGCCCGAAAAACGGCGAATTTGCCGTTCCTGCCCCCTGAAAACTCTGGCAATTCGTCCAGTGACTGATCTAAAGGGGAGGGCATGGACCCCCTTTTTGCGCCTTCCGTGGAAACCATTTCCCTGCAAAGCCGACCCCTTTTGCTGGGAACCCTCGTGCGCCTGCGCTGGATTGCCCTGGCCGGCCAGACCGTTGCCATTCTGTTTGTCGCCTTTTATCTCCACTATCCCTTTCCCTTGCTCCAAAGTGTGATCCTGATCGGCATATCGGTCTTTTTCAACATGGTGCTGGTGGTCCGTTTCGGCGTGTCTCACCGCCCCGCCACCGCCCTTGCCGCCACACAGCTGGCCTTTGACAGCCTGCAACTGGCCGCACTTTTATGGTTGACGGGGGGCCTGCAAAACCCGTTTTCCCTGTTGCTTCTGGCCCCGGTTTCCGTTTCCGCCACCATTCTTCCCCAGCGCGAAACGGCCCTTGTGGGAGCATTGGCCCTGCTTATCGTGACTATCCTGTCCGTTTTCCACCTGCCCCTGCCCTGGGACCCGGCCCTGGATATTGATCTGCCCGATTTCTATACCAAGGGAACATGGGTAGCCCTTGTGTGCGGCATCCTGTTCGTCACCATCTATGCCAACCGCGTGGCCCACGAGGCGCGCCAGCTTTCCGATGCCCTGTCCGCCACCGAACTGGCCCTGTCCCGCCAGCAGCACCTGTCCGCCCTGGACGGATTGGCCGCCGCCGCTGCCCATGAACTGGGCACCCCCCTGTCCACCATCACCCTTGCCGCCAAGGAAATGCTTTCCGAGGTGGAAGATGGCCCCATTTCCGAGGATATCCGCCTGATCGTGGAGCAGGCGGCTCGCTGCCGCGCCATTCTCCTGCGGTTGCGCAGTCTGGATAATGACCCGGATCACATGTTTTCCGAAACCAGCATTTCGGACCTGCTGGATGAACTGGCCCGCCCCCTGCTTCACATGGGCAAGACCATCCGGGTGGAACTCCCCGAACAGATGCAGGGCGAACCGATGGTGGTGCGCAGTGCAGGTCTGCTGCATGGCCTTGGCAATCTGATCGAGAATGCGGTGCAGTTTGCTTGTGAAGAGGTCCGGATCATCGTGACATGGAACGAGGAACATCTGTTCCTGTCCATCGAGGATGACGGGCCCGGATTTCCCGCCGATCTGCTGCCCCGCCTTGGCGAACCCTATCTGAAATCCAGCTCCCCCACGCGCACCGATTCCCGGGGGAACGAGATCATGGGTCTGGGTCTGGGGGTCTTCATCGCCCGCACGCTTCTGCAGCGCACCGGTGCCACCATCAGCTTTTCCAATATCCATCCGGATTGTTGCGCCCGGGTCCGCCTGAGCTGGCCGCGGGTCTCCCTGCGGCCCGCAACGGAATCCCGATCGGGGGGGCGGACAGGAGCTGCGGCGGTTTGACCCATGCCAAAACAGGTGTAAAACATTTTGGCCAACATGATCTTTTTGGCCCGGACAAGGAAATTTGACCAGTGGATTCCAGCGACAAGCCCGACCTTTCCGATCCCACCCTGCTCATAGTGGACGATGACAAACCGTTCCTTACCCGCCTGGAACGGGCCATGACCAAGCGGGGCTTTCAGGTCTCCAGCGCCAACTCGGTCCTTGCGGCCACCAGCCACGTCAAGGCATCGCCGCCCGCCTTTGCCATCGTGGACATGCGCCTGGAAGACGGCAATGGGCTGGACGTGGTTTCCCTGCTGCAAAGCGTGCGCCCCGACGCCCGCATTGTCATGCTGACGGGATACGGCAACATTGCTTCGGCCGTGAATGCGGTCAAGCTGGGGGCCGTGGACTATCTGGCCAAGCCCGCCGATGCCGACGATCTGGTCAAGGCCCTGATGGCCGTGGGCGGGCAGCAGCCGGCGCCCCCTGAACATCCCATGTCCGCCGACCGGGTGCGCTGGGAACATATCCAGCGGGTCTATGAATTGTGCGACCGCAACGTATCCGAAACCGCCCGGCGTCTGAACATGCACAGGCGCACCTTGCAGCGTATCCTGTCAAAACGCGC